>JBGSXQ010000250.1:0-1785 GCA_041751315.1 Gaiellaceae bacterium
CGGGAACCGTCGCGGAGAGAGCGGTGAGCCACGCGTCCTCGGGGAGGACGTAGGCGAGCTGGCCGAGGAGGCGATCAACGGGTACGCGGGTTGCCAGCGCGGCCGAGAGGGCCGAGGTTCGATCGGTCCGCTCCTGGGCGACCATCCCGGGCGCCACGGCTGGCCGCGGCTTCTCCGGGATCTTGGCGATCGCCTCCTCGACGGAGTCGAGTTGCGCGCGCTGGTCGGCGACGGAGCCGGAGGCCCCGAGGAACATCACCACGGAAGCAGCGGTCATCGCCGCGAGGCCACCGGCGGCGATGAAGAGCGGGACGCGACCTCCGTCGGCGCGGGTCTGCCCGACGTCGCGAGGCAGCAGGTTGACGGCACGCATGGTTAGTCCTCGATCCCCAGCCCGATCGCCACAGCGACCGAGCCGTGCTGGCCTTCGTGCACGACGTTCGGCCCGACCTTCACGCGCCGGAACGGGTCGCCGAGGCGAACGGGCACGCCGACCTGCTCGCCGACCGCCTCGGGGAGTCCCTCCATGTGCGCAGTCCCGCCCGTGAGGACGATCTCGCCGATCCCGAGCGCACCGGGCTGAGCCTGGTAGAACTGGAGCGAGGCGACGAGCTCGCGTGCGAAGGTGGCGAGCGAGCGCTGAATGCCGTCGCGCGCCTTCTCCACCTGTGCGGCGCTCAAGCCGTCCACCCCGGTCGCGTCCGCGAACGAAAGCTGCCGCTTGATCGACTCGACCTCGCTCGGCGCTCGATCGAGCGCGCGTGCGACCGCGACGTTCAGCGACCAGCCGCCCCAGTCGAGGACACGGGCGAACTCGCAGTGCCGGCCGGTCGAGACAGCGATCGTCGTGCGGTCGTGGCCCATCGCGACCGCGACGAGGGCGCCCGAGCCCGAGTCGCGGTCGACCGGGGCCTCGAGCGAGCGGAGCAGGGCGAAGGCCTCATGGTCGATGCCGACGACCTGGAGACCGGCGCGGCGACACGCTTGGAGATATCTGTCGACGACCTCGCGGTACGCCACGACGAGGAGGATGCGCCTCCATTCGGTGCCGTCGTCGCGCACCTGCTCGTCGAGCACGGCGTAGTCGAGCACCGCGTCGTCGAGTGGGATCGGAAGGACCTCTTCTGCACGGAAGCGGATCGCGTTCTCGAGCTGGCGCGGGTCGGAGACGCCCTCGATCTCGAAGGTGCGCACGCCGATGCGGTTGTTGGAGACGCCGAGGCGGACACCCGACTTCGGCAGTTTGTGGAGCTCGAAGAAGCGCTTGATCGCGTCGCCGAGGGCCTCCGGGTCGCGGATCTCGCCGGAGACGACGAGGCCCGGCTCGAGCGGCTCGCGGAACACGTCGGTCAGCTCCGGCGCGCCGTTGTTGACGATCTGGGCTGCCGCGAGCTGCGACGCGCCGATCTTGAGGCCGACGAGACGCTTCGCCCGCTTGTCCTTGCGCTCCTTGGAGACGCGTGTCTTGTCCTCGCGGTTCCTGCGACGTCCGAACCTGCTCGTCTGCACGGGCGCCTCCGCGATCACGAGCGCCTCGGAAGCGAGATCGGGTACGTCCGGTTGCTGCACGGGATCGCCCGCGACGAGAGGCAGCTCGTTCTCGGCGGCAGCCTCGGGAGGCGCCTGATGTTGTGCGAAGACGTCCTCGACGGCCGGCGCGTCACCGTAGGCGGCGAGGCGCGCGAGCACGTCGGCGTCGGGCGGAACGGCGAGGTTCTCGTCCCCGAGCGCGTCGTCCTGGTCGCGACCCGGCCGTAGCTCGTCCATCACGCGCTCCCGGCCAGT
>JBGSXQ010000251.1:0-2641 GCA_041751315.1 Gaiellaceae bacterium
CGGGCCTGCCGAGCGTCACCGCGGTCGACACGCACGTGCTCGAGGAGCGCCAGCTCGCCCCGGCTGCGTCGCGTCCCTGACGTAGCTGCAAGACTGGCGCTCGTGCCCGCCACCGTCATCGTCGGTGCGCAGTGGGGCGACGAGGGGAAGGGCAAGATCGTCGACCTCCTCGCGCAGGACGCCGACCTCGTGTGTCGCTACCAGGGGGGACCGAACGCGGGGCACACCGTCGTGGTCGGCGACGAGACGTACAAGATCCGGCAGATCCCGACCGGAGTGATCGCGGGCAAGCGGTGTGCCATCGGTGCAGGGTGCGTCGTCGATCCGGCCGTCCTCATCTCGGAGCTCGACGAGCTCGAGTCGCGCGGGCACGAGACGCACGGGCTGCTCTTCGTCTCGGGGAACGCCCACCTCGTCATGCCCTGGCACGTGGCGCTCGACGGTGCGCGCGAGCGTCGGCTCGGCCGCCTCCAGATCGGCACGACACGACGCGGAATCGGCCCGGCGTACGCGGACAAGGCGACGCGCATCGGAATTCGCGTCCAGGATCTGCTCGACCCCAAGATCCTGCGCCAGAAGCTCGAGCTCGCCGTCGCCGAGAAGAACGTATGGCTGCAACGCGTCTACGAGCTCGATCCCTTCGACGTCGAGTCCGTCGTCGCCGAGCAGCTCGCGTTCGCCGAACGCCTGTCTCCCTATGTGGCGGACACGTCCCTTCTCGTCGACCGCGCGCTGCGCGCCGGGCAGCGCGTGCTGTTCGAGGGCGCGCAGGGGACGCTCTTGGATCTCGACCACGGCACGTACCCGTTCGTCACATCGTCGAGCCCGATCGCGGCTGGAGCCGCCGTGAGCTTCGGCATCGGGCCGAACCGGATCGACGAGGTGCTCGGCGTGGCGAAGGCCTACGTCACGCGCGTCGGGGAGGGGCCGTTCCCGAGCGAGATCGTGGGAGCCGACCACGAGCGCGTCCAGCGGCTGGGGCACGAGTTCGGGACCGTCACCGGCCGGGAGCGTCGGTGCGGATGGCTCGACCTCGTCGCGCTTCGCTTCGCAGTGCGGGTGAACGGGATCACGTCGCTCGCCCTCACGAAGCTCGACGTTCTGTCCGAGTTCGCCGAGGTTCCGGTGTGCACCCGCTACCGGCTGCCCGACGGCTCCGAGACCGAGGACTTCCCTGCGCACCAGAGCGACTTCCATCACTGCAGGCCGGTGTTCGAGGTGCTCGCGGGCTGGGAGACGCACATCGAGGACGACCTGCCCGAGGCTGCCCGGCGGTACGTGTCCTTCGTCTCTCGCTCGCTCGACGTGCCGGTCACCCTCGTCGGCACCGGAGCCGCACGAGAGCACGTGCTCTCGCTGTGATCGTCAGTCCGCCCGACGCACGCACAGCTCGGTGAGCTCCGCGCGTCGGCCCACGGTCGTCTTCGTCGGCGCTCACTAGACTCGAGCGGTGCGCGTTCTCGTCGTCGGATCGGGTGGCCGAGAGCACGCGCTGGCCTGGAAGCTGGCGCAGTCGCCAGCGCTGACCGAGCTCCACGCTGCGCCGGGCAATCCGGGAATCGCGGCGGTCGCACAGTGTCATCCGATTCGCGGAGAAGACGCGGAGGGCATTCTGGGGCTCGCGCGGTCCCTGGCGATCGACCTCGTCGTCGTCGGCCCGGAGACTCCCCTGGTGCTCGGGCTCGCGGACGCGCTGCGCCGCTTCGGCTTCGCCGTCTTCGGCCCGAGCGCCGGAGCGGCCCGGATCGAGGGCTCGAAGTCGTTCGCGAAGGAGGTCATGGCTGCTGCAGGCGTGCCGACGGCCGAGCGACTGCCGATCGCGCATCCCCCGTGCGTCGTGAAGGCGGACGGCCTCGCCGCGGGCAAGGGGGTCTTCGTCTGCCGGAGCCAGTCGGACGTCGACGACGCCATGCGGGCACTCTCCGGGCTCGGCACCGAGATCGTGGTCGAGGAGTTGCTCGACGGCCCCGAGGTCTCGCTCTTCGCTGTGTGCGACGGCCGCGCGGCTCTGCCGCTCGTCTCGGCTCAAGACTTCAAGCGCGCCTACGACGGCGACGCGGGGCCGAACACGGGCGGGATGGGCGCGTACTCTCCTGTACCCGGTGTCGGCGCCGCAGAGGTGGCCGAGCTGGTCGCGTCGGTGCACGTCCCGGTCCTCGCCGAGCTCGCTCGACGCGACAGCCCGTTCGTCGGTCTTCTGTACGCAGGCCTCATGCTCACCGAGACGGGGCCGCGAGTCCTCGAGTTCAACTGCCGCTTCGGCGATCCGGAGACGCAGGCAGTGCTCCCGCTGCTCGACGGCGACCTCCTCGAGCTGTTTCTCGCGGCGGCGCGCGGAGACGTCTCGGGAGCGAATGCACCAGGAGCCACCGGCGCGGCGGTGACGGTCGTGCTCGCCGCCGGGGGCTATCCGGCCGACGTCGATCGGGGGGGCGAGATCACCGGGGTCGAGGAGGCCGAGGCGCTCGGGGCGCTCGTGTTCCATGCAGGCACGGCGCGGCAGGGCGACCGGCTCGTGACGAACGGCGGTCGTGTGCTCGGCATCACCGGGCTCGGGGACACGGTCGCCGATGCACGTGCCGCCGTGTACGACGCGGCCCGTGCGATCGCGTTCCCCGGAGCGCGCTTTCGCTCGGACATC
>JBGSXQ010000252.1:0-7495 GCA_041751315.1 Gaiellaceae bacterium
CGATCGTGGCCGCGTTGCGCGATGCGACGGGCCGCCAGCTGGCACGCGCTCCGGTTCGCCCGGACGAGATCGTCGGGCTCTGATCTCTAGAGCGAGCCGCGCGGCGCGATCCAGCGCGTCGGCTGACCGGTGATCTCGGCGATGACGTCGAAGTCGGCGTCGTAGTGGAGCAGGGTCATCCCCGCTGACTCGGCCGCCGCGGCGATGAGCAGATCTGGATGGCTGACACGGCGATGATGCATCCCACCCTGGTGCGCGAGGATCTCGTAGACGTCAAGCGCGCGTCGCCATTCTCGTGAACCGATCGGGCACTGAGGAAGACGCTCGAGCGCAGCTTTGGCAACGGAGAACTCGCCTGCGTCTCGGGATCCGTAGAGGAGCTCGAGCATCGCAGCGCCGCAGGTACCGATCGCGCATCCAGCAACAGCGTCGTGGAACTCGCGCCGCGTCTCTGGGTCACGCGCTGACGCGCTCCACGCACTCGTGTCGGCTAACTCGGCCATGGCTCGTCCGGGAACCAGCCGCGGCGAAGCCGCTCGAGCTCATCCAGCGTGAGGTCCGGCGTCCAGTTTGCGAGCCACCGAAGCGCTTCGTTGCGAATGACCTCCTCCAAGGCGCGGTGAACGGTGTCCGTAGTCGTGTGAGTCTCCAGGACGCCCTGCGCTTGCGCGACGAGATCGAGATCGAGGTTGAGCGATGTTCTCTTGATCCTGACCATGATATGCATCGCAGTGTCACACGAGGCATACGAGATCGTCAAGAAGTACGCACGAGGAGTGGGGCCCTCACGGGCCCCACTCCCCCTCGGATGGATCGCGAGAAGAGCTACCGAAGCTGTGCGCGGAGCAGCGAGAAGCGCTTGGCCTGAGCGATCTGCACCAGGTGCCTCTGCAACGCGACCGCGGCCTGCGCCCGCTGCACCTTGGCCTGCTGAACGCCGATCACCTTTGCGGTGACCTGCGGCTTCGCCTGTGCTGCGACGTTCCCCGCGGCGGCGACCGACGGCGCTACGGCGAAAGCGGTGACAATGGCTCCGATGGTGACGATGCGCTTCACGGTGCTTCCTTTCCACGTGATCCTCATGTCCCGAGAGTAGGAGCCCGGCCGCGCCGTGTCGTTCGCACACACGACGTTGCGAATGTCACCGTCGTTACACAGACTGCGCTCATGACCTGGCCGCTGCTCGCCGACTTGCCACCGGAAGACGTCCGGCAGTTGCTCTCGATCGCGCGGCGGCGGACGTTCGCGCGCGGCGAGGTGGTCTTCCACCGTGACGATCCCGCCGACTCGCTCCACCTCGTCATTCGTGGTCGCTTCGGCGCGAGAGTGCTGACGCCGCTGGGCGACAGCGTGCTCATCGACGTTCTCGGGCCTGGGCAGAGCTTCGGCGAGCTCGCGCTCCTGCTGCCGGATGCGCGTCGCTCGGCAACGGTCGAGGCGCTCGAGGCCGGAGAGACGCGTTCGGTGTTTCGCGACGACTTCGCGCTCGTCCAGCGGGAGCACCCCGGTGTCAAGGACGTGCTCCTCCGTCTTCTCGCAGAGCAGCTTCGCCGCTCCACGGATCGTGTCGTCGAGGCGCACTACGTCGACGCGGAGACGCGCGTCCGTCGCCGGCTCGTCGAGCTGGCGGCGACGTACGAGGCGGGCGTCGTGCCACTGAAACAGGAGGACGTCGCCGCGATGGCCGGGACGTCGCGTGCGACGGTGAATCGCGTGCTCCGCGAGGAGGAGAAGCTCGGCGCCGTCGTTCTGGCACGCGGCCGCACGACCGTGCTCGATGTGGATGATCTCGAGCGACGCTGCCGCCGCTAGCGCGACAAGTCATCCAGCAACGCGCCGAGGAGACGGTAGAAGCGCTGCGTGCTCGAGATGCGCACCTTCTCGCCGGGAGCATGCGGTCCGACGATCTCGGGGCCGATCGAGACCAGCTCCACACCAGGGAGCTTCTGCCCGAGCACAGCGCACTCGAGTCCGCCGTGGACGACGGTGAGCGTCGGTTCGGCTCCGAACAGCCGCTCGTGTGTGGCCCTGGCCGTTGCGAGCAACGCGGAGTCGAGGGCCGGTTCCCAGGGTGGGTACGAGCGGCGCGTGTCGATCTCCGCTCCGCCGAGTCGCGCGAGCGCCTGCATCGTCGCGAGGACGCCGTCGAGGGCGGCCGCGTTGGAGCTGCGCGTCATGGACCCGAGCGTGAGCATCCCGTCCTTCGTCACCACGGTCGTGAGGCTCGTGCTCGTCTGGACGACCGCGGGCAGGCCGGGTGTCATTGCCACGACGCCAGTCGGGATCCCCAGGAGGAGGTCGATCGCCCCTCGGGACGTGTCTGTGGCAGCGCCGCCGCCGCCAGCCACCGCCGGTGTGATGGAGAGCGTGAGCGCGTCGTCGGTCCCTGCGTACTCGCGCACGATCGTCTCGAGCTCGGCCTCGGCCGCGGAACGGAACGTCGCCTCGTCTCCGTCGGGGATCACGACGATCGCGTTCGCGTCCCGTGGGATCGCGTTGCGGCTGACGCCTCCGTCGACCGCCGCGATGCGGACAGCAGCAACGCCGAGGATGCGGCCGAGCGCCTTGATCGCGTTGACCCGACCCGCGGCGATGTCTCTACCCGAGTGACCGCCTCTCGCGCCGGAGAGCTCGACCCGCAGGACGACGTGATCCGGCCGCACGGGCTCCATGACGAGCGGGACGTGCAGGAGCGTATGGTCGCTCCCCGCGCACCCGATGGTCAGCGCGTCGTCGCTCGTCCCGTCGAGGTTGACGAGCAGGCGGCCCGAGACGTGTGAAGGCTCGAGCGCCTTCGCGCCGTCGAGCCCCTGCTCCTCGGAAACGGTGAAGAGCAGCTCGAGCGGGCCGTGCTCGATCCCCGAGTCGTCGGCGACAGCCATGGCCGCCGCGACGCCGATCCCGTTGTCGGCACCGAGTGTCGTGCCGTCGGCAACGACCCAGTCGCCGTCGACCCGGACGTCGATCCGACCCTCGCGCGGATCGAATGGGCTCGTGGGATCGCGTTCGCAGACCATGTCCAGATGGGACTGGAGGACGACGATCGGTGCCCCGTCGCGGCCAGGCGACGCAGGCACCGAGACGATCACGTTCCCCTCCTCGTCGATCGTCGCCCCGAGCGAGCGGACCGCGGCCCAGGCAAGGACGTGCTCGCGTGCCGGGCCCTCTGCCTTCGACGGGCGCGCGATACGGGTCAGCTCGAAGAAGCGCTCCCAGAGCAGCGCCGGCTCGAGCCCGTCGAAGGTCGTCACCGCCTCAGTGTGAGCGCCGCGCCGATGCAGAGGAACGCGAGCCCGATCACGCGCGGCCAGCTCACTGTGATCCGCTCGATCCCGAACCAGCCGAACCGGTCGATGATCGTGGCCAGGGAGAACTGCGCTGCGATGAGCACCGACGTCGTCGCGACGATCCCGATGCGAGGGCCGGCGACCGTGATCGCGAGGATGATGAGCGCGCTCATCACACCGCCCAGCAGCATCCACTTGGGAGCGCCGACGGCATCTCCGAATCCGGTCAGCGACTGACGGGCGACGAGCAGGACGAGAACGGCAAGCGCCGCTCCGATGACCGACGCGGTCGCCATCGCCTCGAACGCGCCGACCCGGTCGCCGAGCCGGCTCTGGACGGCGATCTGGACCGCTCCACCCAGCCCGGCCACGAACGCCAGGGTCGCGGCGAAGGCGGTCGAGTTCACCGCGAGGACGCTATACGCTCCCCGGCGTCCCCGAGCAAGGAGCGCCCCGTGATCCGAGCGATCATCCAGTACGAGTCCGAGCCCGATCCCGAGCGGTATCAGCAGCACCTCGACGAGTTCGTTCCACCGATCGAGTGCTCGGCATTCCGGCACGGCAAGGTCTTCGGATCGCCCTTCGGCGACCCGACGTATCGCTACGTGGCCGAGTTCGAGTGGGAGGACATGGAGTCGTTCAAGGCAGCCGTCCGCTCGGAGGCGTTCGCTGCGTCGGGCAAGGACGGAATGGCGATGGGCATTCCGTTCACCGTTCATTTCGCGGAGATCGAGTGACCGAGCCGACGCATCCCCGCCCACTCGATCCAGCCGAGCTCGGCTTCGAGACGATCGTCTACGAGAAGGCGCCCCCGCGCGCGACGATCCGCCTGAACCGGCCGGACGTGCTGAACGCGTTCGACTTCCAGATGCTGCGCGAGATCGCACGGGCGTGCGAGGACGCGTCGTGGGACGACGAGATTCGCGCTGTGGTGGTCACTGGGACGGGACGCGCGTTCTGCGTTGGTGCGGATCTCCGCTCATGGGGCGAGACGCTTCTCGGGAACTCGAGCGAGTACTGGAAGTGGTTCGGTGCGTTCAAGGACATGCACGATCGGCTGCGCGAGATCGGCAAGCCGACGATCGCGCGCGTCAACGGGATCGCGGTCGGCGGCGGGAACGAGCTGCAGATGGCGTGCGACCTCGCGGTGATGGTCGACTCGGCGTTCATCCGGCACGTCGGGCTCCAACACGGGTCCGTCCCGGCAGGCGGCGCGACCCAGTGGCTGCAGCTCATGGTCGGCGACCGCCGCGCGCGCGAGATCGTCTTCCTCTGCGACGAGATCCCAGGCCCGCAGGCGGAGGAGTGGGGACTCGTCAACCGCGCGGTTCCCGATGCAGAGCTCGACGCCGTCGTCGACGAGTGGGTCGAGAAGCTCGCGGCGAAGCTCCCGCAGACGACGCGGTACGCGAAGCAGCAGCTGAACGTCTGGCGCGACTTCGCGTGGCATCAGACGGTCGGGCATGCGCGGGATTGGCTCTCGATGTCGATGCTCGGGGACGAAGCGCAAGGCGCCGTGCGTGCGTTTCTCGACCGCGACCGGAAGGAGTAGGAGTGGCCGACGAGGTTCGCACTTCGCGCGACGGCGCTGTTCTCACGATCACGCTGAATCGCCCCGACGTCTACAACGCAGTCAACCGGGCCATGCACGAGGGGCTCGCATCGGCTCTCGCGGATGCGACCGACCCCGAGGTTCGCGCCGTCGTCCTCACCGGCGCCGGGCGAGGCTTCTGCTCGGGTCAGGATCTGCGCGAGTTCGAGTCCTTCCCGGGCGGTGTTCTTGGAGCGCTCGAGCAGACGTACCACCCGAGCATCCGCGCGATCCGGGCGCTCGAGAAGCCGGTTATCGCAGCCGTCAACGGGCCCGTCGCCGGCGCGGGGCTGTCGCTCGCCTGCGCGTGCGACGTGCGCATCGGCTCGTCGAATGCGAGCTTCGTGCCGGGCTTCATCGGCATCGGGCTCGTGCCTGACGCGGGCGGCACGTGGTTCATCCATCGCCTCCTCGGTTTCACCCGCGCGTTCGAGTGGATGGTGTCGAACAGACGGCTGAGCGCGGACGACGCGCTCGAGTGGGGGCTCGTCTCCGAGGTCGTCGCGGCCGAGCAGTTCGAGGCGCGCTACGCGGAGCTCGCGCGTTGGTACGCGTCGCTTCCCACGCGAGCCGTCGCGATGACGAAGCAGCTCTTCGAGCACGCACACACGGCCGCGCTCGAGGATCAGCTCGAGCTCGAGGCGATGCTGCAGCAGGCGGCGACCGAGACCGAGGACTTCTCCGAGGGCGTCGCGGCGTTCCTCGAGAAGCGTGCGGCCGACTTCAAAGGCCGCTGAGAGGAGCCGTCGCGAGAGCGGCGAACGAGGTGGCCTAACGACACCGCGCGGCTCTCCCTGCCGGGCGGTATGCGACTCCCTGGGGCGCTGAGGGTTCACGCTCGACGACGGATCCTCGGCGCTCCACTTCGTCTAGGTTCGCGGAGTGGAGATCCGCGCCGTCGACTACCACACCGCGGGTGAGCCCTTCCGGATCGTCACCGGCGGTGCCGTGTCACCGCAGGGAGCGACCATCCTCGACAAGCGGCGCGATGCGCACGAGCGGCTCGATCATGTGCGCCGGCTGCTCGTCCACGAGCCGCGCGGCCACGCCGACATGTACGGCTGCCACGTCGTCGAGCCGAACGATGCGGGCGCCGACCTCGGGGTCGTGTTCTTCCACAACGCCGGCTACTCGACGGCGTGCGGACACGGCACGATCGCGCTCGTCACGTGGGCGCTCGACGAGGGGCTCGTCGCGCGCGAGGAGGGCCAGAACCACGTCGTCGTGGACGTGCCCTCGGGACGCATCGACGCGTGGGCGGACGTGCAGGGCGGGCGTGTGCGCTGCGTTCGCTTTCGCAACGTCCCGTCGTTCGTGTGGGCGGAGAGTGTCGAGCTCGAGCGGTACGTCGTGGACGTCGCTTTCGGCGGCGCCTTCTACGCGTCGTTCGAGGAGCGCGTCGAGCCGTCCGAGCTTCCGAGACTCATCGAGCTGGGGCGCGAGATCAAGCGCGACGTGGAGGCGTGGCAGCACGTCGTCCACCCGCTCGAGCCGGAAATGCGCGAGGTCTACGGCGTGATCTTCTGGCAGGAGGAAGGCGAAGACCCGCTCACGCAGCGCAACGTCACCGTGTTCGCCGACGGTGAGGTCGACCGGTCGCCGTGCGGCAGCGGCACATCGGCGCGACTCGCGCTGCTCGATCGCTCAGGCCGGCTCCCGCGCGGCGAGGAGCTTCGTCACCTCAGCATCGTCGACACGGTGTTCAGCGGACGGGTCGTGGGCGAGACCGATGTCGCCGGCATCCCGGCAGTGATCACCGAGGTCGAGGGGAGCGCCTACCGCACGGGTGAGCACGTCTTCACGCTCGATCCGCACGACCCGCTCGGCGATGGTTTCTTGCTGCGCTGACTCAGCGCGGCGAGAGGAGCCGCTTCTGCTGAGATGTAGTTTCGCGTGAGCGGGTATCCCTCTGGGATGGCCGAGTGGAGTCTTCCGGAGCGATACACCCCATCCGCGCTCGTGGCGACCGGGGGAATGGGCGACGTGTACCGCGCAACCGACCGCATGCTCGGGCGCACGGTCGCGGTGAAAGTGCTCGCAGAGCGGCATGCGCGAGACCCCGAGATTCGCGCCCGCTTCACCCGCGAGGCGCACACGGCGGCGCAGCTCTCGACCCATCCGCATGTCGTCACCGTCTTCGACGTCGGCGAGCGCGAGGGACGTCCTTTCATCGTGATGGAGTACCTGCACGGTGGCACCGTCCACGATCGCCTTCGGGAAGGCGACGTGCCCGTGTCCACGGCACTCGAGTGGCTTCGGCAGACGGCCTCGGCGCTCGATGCGGCTCATGCTCGCGGCGTCGTGCATCGAGACGTCAAGCCGGCGAACCTCATGCTCGACGAGCACGGGCGCGTCCACGTCACGGATTACGGGATCGCGTCCGCAGCCGGCTCCGACACGCTGACGCTTCCGGGAACCGTGCTCGGCACAGCGGGTTACCTTGCGCCCGAGCAGGCTCGAGGGGAGCCAGCCAGCGCCGCCAGTGACCGGTACGCGCTCGGTGTCGTCGCCTTCGAGCTCCTGACGGGGCGGCGGCCGTTTGCCTCGGACACGCCCGTAACGGAGGCGTTCGCGCATCTGAACGCTCCGATTCCGAGCGCGCGCGTCCACGCTCCCG
>JBGSXQ010000253.1:0-2942 GCA_041751315.1 Gaiellaceae bacterium
GCGTGGCGGTGCGCGTCCGATGTCGACGATCGCCCAGCCCACACGCGCCCGGCGGGCTCGCGCGACCACGCAGCCGAGGAGGCGCTCGTGGGCGCTCGGAGGAGGCGTGGTGTGGATCCTCCTGCTCGCTGTGCTCCTCGCAGGCGTCGTGGCGGTGAACGTCGCGGTGCTTCGGCTCAACCTTCAGCTCGATGAGACGAGTCGCGAGCGCACGGAGCTTCGCACCGACATCCAGCGGCTGCGGTCCGACATCTCGAGCGCGGCGGCGACGACGCGGATCGAGCGGCTCGCCGAGGGCGAGCTCGGCCTCGTCGAGGTAGAGCCCGAGGAAACCACCTACATCCAGCTCGGACGGTGAAGCCCGCCGCGACCAATCGGCGCATCGGGTTGCTCGCCGCCGCGTTCCTCATCCTGCTCGGCGCCGCGCTCGCGCGCTCGGCGTGGCTCCAGGTGGTGCAGGGACCCGAGTACGCAGCGATGGCTCTCCGTCAGCACCGCGAGACCGTGGTCGTCCCGGCCGCGCGAGGAACGATCGTCGACCGCAACGGGCAGCCGCTCGCGATCGGGAAGCTCACCACGACGGTCTACGCGAACCCGCGCCAGGTGGATCAGGCGAAGAGCTTGACGCTCGCGGCGGGCAAGCACCTCGGCACGGTCCCTGCCGAGCTGTACCCGCAGCTCATCGATCGCTCCCGCGGGTTCGTCTACCTCGCGCGCAAAGCGGACACGCGAAAGGCCGAGAAGCTCGAGGAGCTCGGATACGCAGGTCTCGGGTTCTATCCCGAGGAGCTTCGCTTCTACCCGCAGGGGCCGGTCGGGGCGCAGATCCTCGGCTACGCGGGGCTCGACAACAAGGGTCTCGAAGGTCTCGAGCGGTCGCTCGAAGGCACCCTCGCCGGGAAGCCCGGAAGCCAGACCGTCGTGAAGGATCCGTTCGGGCGGGCGCTCGATGTCGTCGAGACGAAGCCCGAGACGCCGGGCAAGGACGTCCGGCTCACGATCGACCGTCAGATCCAGGCGAACGCCGAGGAGGTGCTTGCCGAGACCGTTCGGCGGTGGGGTGCCAGGTCGGCGACGGCCGTCGTGATGGACCCGCGGACGGGTGCAGTCCTCGCTATGGCGACGGCGCCACGCTTCAATGCGAATCGCTTCCCGACGACGCGCGCAGATCGGCGTCGCAACCGCGCCGTCACCGACACGTACGAGCCTGGATCCACGTTCAAGCTCGTCACGGTGGCAGCCGGGCTACAGGAGGGCATCGTCAGCCCACGAACCTCGTTCAGGCTCCCGCCGACGCTGAAGGTCGCCGACCGCACGATCCGAGAGGCACACTCGCGCGGCACGCAGCGCATGTCGGTGCGCGAGATCGTCGAGTACTCGTCGAACATCGGGACGATCACGATCGCGCAGCGGCTCGGTGAGGGCCAGCTCGCCTCGTGGATCGATCGTTTCGGGTTCGGGAAGCTGACGGGCATCGACTTCCCGGGCGAGTCGGCCGGCTTCGCGCTTCCGCTCGACGAGTGGTCGGGCTCCACCATCGGCACGGTGCCGATCGGTCACGGCATCGCGGTGACGCCCGTGCAGATGGCACGCGCGTACTCGGTCATCGCCAACGGCGGCCGCCTCGTGCAGCCGCGCCTCATCGACCGGATCGCAGGCAAGGGTGTCGTCGTCGGAAAAGGCCGCCGCGTCGTGTCGCCCGTCGTGGCCGAGCAGATGCTCGACATGCTGCGCGGGGTCGTCGTCGAGGGAACGGGCACCGCCGCCGCGATCCCCGGCTACACGGTCGCGGGCAAGACCGGCACCGCGGCGAAGATCGAGTCGAACGGGCGCTACTCGACGTCTCGGTACGTCGCGTCGTTCGCCGGCCACGTGCCGGCGTCGAAACCCGAGCTCGTCATCATGGTCATCGTCGACGAGCCGCGAGGAGGCTACTACGGCGGCACGGTCGCCGCACCGGCGTTCCGCGAGATCGCGCGCTTCAATCTCCAGCACCTCGAGATCCCGCAGGACGCTCGCAACTCTCGATCCACCTCTCGCTAGCAGTCTGGCCGGCCGCTTTCTCTAGCCTCTCCCCGTGCACCTCGACGCCCTGATTCGGGCACTGTCGCCCAGCGAGGTGGCCGGGGGCCGGCCGGTCGCGATCAGCCACCTCGCCCACGACACCCGAGATGTCTCCGCGGGCACGCTCTTCTTCTGCGTCCGCGGCGAGCGCGCGGACGGCCACGACCTGGCCTGGGAGGCGATCGAGCAGGGCGCGGCCGCTCTGGTCGTCGAGCGGGTGCTGGACGTCGCCGTGCCTCAACTCGTCGTGCCGTCGACGCGAGAGGCGATGGCCATTGCGGCCGACGCGTTCTTCGGGGAGCCGACGAAGGAGCTCGAGCTCGCGGGCGTCACGGGGACGAACGGCAAGACGACGACGTCGTTCGTGCTGCACGGGATCCTCGAGGCTGCTGGCCGACGACCCGGGCTCGTGGGAACCGTCGAGTGGCGCGTCGGTGGCCAGCCGCGTGCGGCACCGTTCACGACGCCCGAGGCCATCGACCTCCAGCGGCTCTTCCGCGAGATGCTGGATGCCGGAGATCGCAGCGCGGCGGTCGAGGCAAGCTCGCACGGCGCTGCGCTCGGCCGCCTCGACCGCGTTCGCTTCGACGCGCTCGTGTTCACGAACCTGAGCCAGGATCACCTCGACCTGCACGGCTCGATGGAGGGCTACTTCGGCGCCAAGAGGCGTCTCTTCACGAGCGCGCACCCTCCACCGGCAGCCGTGTGCATCGACGACGAGTGGGGAAGGAGGCTCGCGGACGATCTCGAGGACCTCCGCCGAGCGCCGCTCGTCACCTTCGGGCTCGCGGCGGAGGCGGAGATCCGCGCCGATGACCTCGTGCTCGACGCAAGGGGGAGCCGCCTCACGGCGGCGGGCATCGAGATCGAGACGTCGC
>JBGSXQ010000254.1:0-6102 GCA_041751315.1 Gaiellaceae bacterium
GCTCCTGCTCGCGCGCAGCGACCTGCTCGAAGTGCGTCCCTTCCGCCTGGGAGTGGGGGTGGGCTTCCTCGGGCTCATGACCCTCCTCGGCAAGGACTCCGGCGGATGGATCGGCCTTGCGATCGGCGGTACGCTCGCCGCGCTGATCGGCGACACGGGTGCCGCGATCTTCGGCGGTGCGCTCCTGCTGGCGGGCTTCCTGCTCGTGAGCGGAGCTTCGACCGGCGCGATCCTACGGCGTACGGGCCACGTCCTGAAGCGCGCCGGAACCGACGCACGGCGCGCGTTCGAATGGCCCGCGACCGAGTCGATCACCGCCGAGGACACAGGCGTCGTGGAGCCGTCGCCCGCGACGGAGCACAGGTTGCTCGACGGCGCCGAGGCATACCCGGATGTCGTCGGGGCGACAGCGCATTCCGAGGACACCGCACAACTCGTGCCCGAGCCGCCCGAACCGCTGCTCGAGAGCGCGGAGTCGGCCTTCGAGACCTCCTCCGAGCATGCGGACTATCGCCTTCCGGATCGCTCGCTCCTTCGCCCTTCGCCGGCCGGCACCACTCCCAAGAGCGATACGAGCGCCAGGACCGCGAACCTTCTCGTCAGGACGCTCTCGGAGTTCGGCGTCGAAGCGACGGTGATGGGTCAGATCTCCGGCCCGCGCGTGACGCGCTACGAGCTGCAGCTGGCGCCGGGCACCAAGGTGTCCAAGGTCGCAGGGCTCAAGGACGACCTCTCGTATGCGCTCGCCACGACCGAGATCCGCATCCTCGCGCCGATCCCGGGGAAGCAGGCCGTCGGCGTCGAGGTTCCCAACCTCTCGCCGAAGCTCGTCACCCTCGGCGACATCTTCGACGACCTCCCCGCCAGCGCGAGCCCGCTCTCCGTGTGGCTCGGCAAGGACATCTCCGGAAACGCCGTGTGGACGGATCTCGCGCGCATGCCCCACCTCCTCATCGCCGGCACGACCGGCTCGGGGAAGTCGGGCTGCATCAACACGATCCTGACGTCGACGCTGCTGCGTTCCACGCCGGACGAGGTGCGCATGATCCTCATCGACCCGAAGCGCATCGAGCTTGGCTACTACGAGTCGATCCCACACCTCCTGACACCCGTGGTCTCGAGCCCGAAGGAGGCGGCGACGGTGCTCTTCAACGTCGTGCAGGAGATGGAGCGCCGCTACGAGCGACTCTCCTTCGTTCGCGCACGCAGCCTGCCCGAGGCGAACCGCGCGCTCCGCGCGCGCGGGGAGGACCCGCTGCCGTACCTGCTCGTCGTGATCGACGAGCTCGCCGACCTCATGATGGTCTCACCGCAGGCGGTCGAGGACTGCGTGATCCGCCTCGCGCAGAAGTCCCGTGCCGTGGGCATCCATCTCGTTCTCGCCACCCAGAGGCCCTCGGTAGACGTGATCACCGGGATGATCAAGGCGAACGTCCCGTCACGGATCGCCTTCGCGGTATCGAGCCAGACCGACTCGCGCGTGATCCTCGACACGGCCGGCGCCGAGAGCCTCCTGGGACAGGGCGACATGCTGTTCAAGCCGCTCGGAACCTCGCGCCTCCAGCGCCTGCAAGGCGCCTACGTCAGCGAGGAGGAGGTCGCCCTCGCCGTGGAGCAGTGCCGCACTCAGCGTGGACAGGATCTCGACGAGAGCCTGCTCGAGGCGCCCGAACCCGCGTACGAAGACGCCGACGCGGACGCCGATTTCGATCCCGACGAGGATCCGCTGCTGGACAAGGCGATCGAGATCGTCGTGCAGACGCAGTCCGCGTCCGTCTCGCTCCTGCAGCGTCGACTCCGCGTCGGGTATACGCGCGCGGGACGGCTGATCGACATGCTCGAGCGCCGCGGGATCATCTCCGGCTACGAGGGCTCGAAGCCCCGTCGCGTCCTCGTCGCCGAGGGCGACCTCGAGCGTGTCGTAGCGCACTGAGCGGGCGCGCTGCGCCAGGCGCTTGCGTTCGACCGAGGCTCTCGACTCGCTCGGCGTAAGCGGGTTAGTATCACCTGCTCAAGCGCTATCGAGGGCGATCAACACAGGTAGAGGAGGAAGCGTGACATCACGGAAGTGGCTGGTACGGCTGGCGGCGATGCTCGCCGTCGGCGTCGTGGCGTTCGGTGTCGTCGGCTGTGGAGGCGACGACGACGAAGCGGGAGGCAGCGAGTTCAGCATCGGCCTCGTCACCGACACGGGCGGCGTGAACGACCGCGGCTTCAACGAATTTTCGATTGCGGGCCTCGACCAGGCCGGCGACGAGCTCGGCGTCGATACGCGTGTGTACGTGTCGAACACGGAGGACGACTACCTGCCGAACCTCACGGCTGCGGCCGAGGACGGCCATGATCTCGTCATCGCTGTCGGCTTCCTGCTCGGGCCGTCGGTGATCCAGGTCGCGAAGGAGTACCCCGACACCAGCTTCGCAGGCGTCGACAACTTCTTCGGCGAGGCCGGGTCGGGCGACGGTTGCGAGGAGGGCGGAACGTGTGCGGAGCCGAACGCGGTGGGGATGCTGTACCCGAGCGAGGAGGCGGGCTACCTCGCAGGCATCGTCGCGGCGCTCACCACGAAGTCGAAGACGGTCTCCACTGTCGGAGGCATCAAGATCCCGCCGGTCGACAACTGGATCGCAGGCTTCCAGAAGGGCGTTGCCGACACCGATCCGAGCGTGAAGACGCTCAATGCGTACTCCCAGGACTTCGTCGACCAGGCGAAGTGCAAGGAGATCGCGCTCGACCAGATCCAGCAGGGCTCGGACATCGTGTTCCAGGTGGCCGGCGACTGCGGGCTCGGGGCGATCGACGCGGCCTGCGAGCAGGGCAAGTGGGCCATCGGCGTCGACGCCGACCAGTCCGCGCAGGGCGACTGCGTGATCACGAGCGCCCTCAAGCCGCTGCAGGAGTCGGTCTTCCAAGTCATCAACTCGTTCGTCGACGGCACGTTCGAGGGTGGCCAGAACCTGTTCTTCGGAATCCAGGACTATCCGGACTCGGCTCTTCTCGCGCCACTTTCCGACGATGTGGCCGACGGAGCGCAGGATGCGGTTGACGCGGCGCTCGAGAAACTCAAGAGCGGAGAGATCGACCCGCCGTCCACCGTCGAGTAGGACAGACACCACACGTACCTACGGACGGGGCGGTTTCACGACCGCCCCGTCCACTCTCTCCCGATGCCAGAGCCTCCCCTCCTCGAGCTGAAGGGAATCACCAAGCGGTTCCCAGGCGTCGTTGCCAACGACGGAGTGAGCTTCGACCTGCGGCACGGGGAGGTGCACGCGCTCCTCGGCGAGAACGGCGCAGGGAAGTCGACGCTGATGAACGTGCTGTACGGCCTCTACCGCCCCGACGAGGGAGAGATCCTGGTGCATGGCGAGGCAGCCACGTTCGACTCGCCGCGCGACGCCATCGACAAGGGGATCGGGATGGTGCATCAGCACTTCATGCTCGTCCCCGTGTTCACGGTGGCCGAGAACATCGTCCTCGCGATGGAGCCGCGTCGGGCCGGCGTGCTGTTCGACCGCGAGGCAGCCGTGCGGGACGCCCGCAAGCTCGCGCAGAGCTTCGGGTTCGCGCTCGATCCCGACGCTCTCATCCAGGACATCACGGTCGGACAGCAGCAGCGCGTGGAGATCGTGAAGGCGCTCTACCGGCGCGCGGACATCCTGATCCTCGACGAGCCGACCGCGGTGCTGACGCCTCAGGAGGCACTGGAGCTCTTCGGCATCCTCAACACGCTCAAGAGCGAAGGCATGTCCATCATCTTCATCTCCCACAAGCTCAACGAGGTGCTCGACATCGCCGATCGCGTCACGGTGCTCCGCCGAGGAAAGGCGGTCGAGACACTGGTAGCGGCTGGCGCCACGGAGGCGCAGCTCGCGCGGTCGATGGTCGGTCGCGAAGTGCTCCTGCAAGTCGACAAGACGCCGGCCACGCCGGGGGAGACGCTCCTCGAGGTCACGGATCTCCATGTCCGTGACGACCGCGACATCGAGCAGGTGCGCGGTGTCTCGTTGAACGTCCGCGCGGGCGAGATCGTCGGGATCGCCGGGGTCGACGGAAACGGGCAGTCCGAGCTCATCGACGCCATCACCGGGCTTCTGACCCCGGTCACGGGAACCGTGCTCGTCGGTGGGCGGGACGTCACGGGCCACGGCGCCCGGAAGCACTTCGAGCTCGGCGTGGGGCACATCCCGCAGGACCGCCAGGCCCGGGGGCTCATCCTCGACTTCTCGATCGCCGAGAACATGAGCCTCCACGACTTCCGTGAGGAGCCCAACTCGCGATTCGGCTGGCTGCGTCCCTCCGTTCTGGTCGAGCATGCGAAGCGGCTCATCACGGAGTTCGACGTCCGTGGCGGCGAGGCGCAGACACCGGCTTCATCCCTTTCGGGCGGGAACCAGCAGAAGGTCATCCTCGCCCGCGAGATCGACCGCGACCCGACGGTGCTGATCGCCGCGCAGCCAACCCGTGGCCTCGACGTCGGCGCGATCGAGTTCGTCCACCGTCGTCTCGTCGACGAACGCGACGCCGGACGCGCGATCCTCCTCGTCTCGCTCGAGCTCGAGGAGATCATGTCGCTCTCGGATCGCATACTCGTGCTGTACGAGGGGCGGGTCGTCGCGGAGTTCGGCTCGGATGTCGGGGCCGAGGAGCTCGGGCTGGCCATGCTCGGAGCAGGCGCGGAGCAGGCTGCCTGATGTCCGAACAGAGCCCGCCACCGCCTGGGCCCACACCACCGACGGTGCAGCAACCGGAGAGCTCGGGGTCGTCCTTCGCGGGGATCACCGAGCGGCTCGGCGGCGCTGCTGTGCCCGTCGCCGCGACGCTGCTGGCCTTTCTCATCGGCGGGCTCGTGGTCGTCATCACGGGCGGCAACCCGCTCACGGCCTACCGAGCGATCTTCGAGGGGACAGGCTTCAACTACGTCTTTCCATGGCTGAGCGACGGGGATCGCTCACGGGCGGCTCGCAACCTGCAGCAGACGCTCGTCCTCGCCACCCCTTTGATGCTGACGGGCCTCGCCGTCGCATTCGCGTTTCGCTGCGGACTCTTCAACATCGGAGGCCAGGGCCAGTACTGGGTCGGCTTCATTGCGGCCCTGTGGGTCGGGACGAACCTCGAGGGCATCCCGCGGCCCCTCTTCGTCCTCATCGGCATCCTCGCAGGGATCGTGGGCGGCGCGATCTGGGGTGGCATCGCCGGCCTCCTGAGAGCGACCGTGGGAGCCCACGAGGTGATCACGACGATCATGCTGAACTGGATCGCGATCTTCGGGGGTCGCTACCTCTTCGAGCTCGGCGGGCCGCTCCAGGGCACCGTTCCCACGCTCCCCCGGTCAGAGGTCCTCCCGGAGGCCGCCCGGATCTGGGCGATCTGGGGTAACATCCAGGCGCTCCACGCGGGGATCTTCGTCGCCTTTCTCGGGCTGCTCGTCTACTGGATCATCCTCAACCGGACGACGCTCGGCTTCGAGGTGCGCGCTGTGGGCTTCAACCCCGAGGCGGCGCGCTACAGCGGAATCCCTGTCCGCCGGAGCTACTTCCTCGCACTCGCGATCTCGGGCGCATTCGCGGGGACCGCGGGTGCCGTCGACGTGCTCGGCGTGAAGTTCGCCGTCGACGTGAGCAATCTCCCCGCGAGCACGGTCGGCTTCACCGGCATCGCCGTGGCGCTCCTCGGGAGAAACAAGCCGATCGGCATCTTTCTCGCGGCGATGCTCTTCGCGGCACTGCAGGTGGGTACGTCGTCACGCCAGCTCGACCCCAGCGTATTCGACCCGGCTCTCGCCAAGGACCTCGCGACGATGATCCAGGCGCTCGTCATCTTCTTCGTCGGCGCCGAGCTCCTCATCCTCACGATGTGGGGCTGGCGCGGACGGCTGTTCCGGTTCGGGCCGCGGTCAGCGCGGGAGAACACGACATGAGCGCATACGCAGCCGGTGCGCGTGACCGCCTCCGCGGCCTCGACGTGGGACAGAGCGCAGGGGTCGCCGGAGTGGCGTGCGGCCTTCTCGCGTTCCTCGTCACGATCCCGCCGGTCACGGCACGCAACGTCGCCGTTCCGCTGATCTTCGGGATGGTGGCCGGCCCGCTTGCGATCGCCGCG
>JBGSXQ010000255.1:0-1634 GCA_041751315.1 Gaiellaceae bacterium
GCGACGACGGGAGAGGCGCCGAGCATCGTGAAGATCCCCTGCCCCTCGCGCATGGCAGCCGCGTCACCGCAGCGCCCGAGCCCGAGCAGCGCGTAAGCGCACTCGACGACGTCACCGTACACGCGCCAGTTGTCCGCTGCCTTCCGGTAGAGCGCTGCTGCTCGATCGGTCGCCCCGCGGGCCTCGGCCAGCACTGCCTGGGCTGTGGGACGCGCGCACGCGTTCCACATGGAGGGATCGTCCGACCCGTCGAGGAACGCATCGACGAGGTGGAGCTCGCCAGCCGCGGCCGCGATGCGTGACGGCCACGCGAGGCAATACGTCCGCCAACTGGTCGACGACCGCGTCAGCTCCTCGATCTCGACGACGTTGTCGAGCGCCTGTCGCGGTGAGCCCTGCGCGGAAGCCACGAGGGCAGCGACGGTAAGACCCGGAACCAGCATCTGCAGATCCCCGCTCTCGCGCGCCTGCGGCATGAGGACTTCGACATGAGCCGCTGCTTCCGCGACGGCCCCACGGTGGACGAGCACGTCGGCCAGGTAGATGTGCGCGAAGATTGCGTTCTGCGCTCCGCCGCGGCTCTCGACCCAGCGCAGAACGGCGTTCGCCTCGTCTCCGAGCTCATCCCACTCCCCGAGTGAGTACAGGGCGCGCAGACGCTCGCCGCGGGTCCACATCTCCGCCTGCCTGAGGCCCCGCACGCGCGCAAAGTCGATTGCCTCGTCCCACGCAGCCCGCGCAGCGTGGACGGACTCGAAGTAGAGGATCGCCTCCGCAAGATTGTTCATCGCTACCGCCGTCGACCGGCCCAAACCGAGCCGAAGGCCGAGGTCTCTCGCTCCACGGGATTCCTCGACACCTCGCGGATCGCCCGAGTATCCGAGCACTGAGGCGCGGGCCATGACCAGCGCCATGATGTCCTCGACTCCGAGCTCGCCGGCCAGAGCAAGGCCCTTCTCCACGAATGTCATCGCTTCGTCGAAGCGCCCCCCGAAAGCCGCACGATGTGCGGCTCCTCCGTACACCGCGACGAGCTCCGGGCCAGGCTCGCGCTCGAGAATCCCGATCGCCTCGTCTCTGAGCGCCTGCGCCTCGTCGGTCTTCCCACGGACCCACATCGCCCGCGCGAGGACGCCCATGGCGCTGGCGGCGGCGCGTGGATCGTGGGTTCGCAGCACCGTGATCGCGGCGCCGAAGGCGTCGATAGCCTCGTCCCAGTTGCCGCGCTGCATCAAGACGTTGGCGAGCTTGGCCAGCACGGTGGCCCGCGCGCCGTCATCCGCAGCGAACAGGTCGAGCGCGCGGCGGTAGTGCGCCTCGGCAGCCTGCGTATCGAGCTGGAAGGCTCGCTCTCCTGCGAGAACGAGGAAGCGCCCGACGCTGGCCTCGACCTCCGGACGCGCAGCGCCCGCGGCTCGCACCAGATCGAGAGCCTCTCCGTAGTGGTAGACGAGGGTCTCGGCATGATCCGCGATCCGCTCCCCGGCCGTGATCTCGATCCAGCGAGCCGCTGCGACGTGCTTGTCCGCGCGGGGAGAACGCGGGATCTGCTGGTACGCGACATCGCGGACGAGCGCGTGCCAGAAGGCGAACTCGTCCTCGCCGTCGATCGACGACACGCGGATCGGTCGAAT
>JBGSXQ010000256.1:0-6468 GCA_041751315.1 Gaiellaceae bacterium
CTCCGGCCGGACGCCTGCGCGCGCGACCGCCTGCACAGCGGCGATCCGCTCCGACACGAAGTCTCCCGCACGCTCGACGGACAGGCGGTGCAGGATCGCGGAGCGACCACGCTCGCCCAGCACTCGTGCGTTCTCCGGCGAGGAGAAAACCTCCTGCATGCACGCAGCGGCGGCGTCGACCGACGGCTCCGCCCAGACCGCGCCTGGCGCGTACGCCCACCAGTCCTCCGGCACGGGCACGAGCTCGTAGGGGACGAGGTGGCTGATCTCCTCGCCCATGAACTCGAGGTTCCCCGAGTAGCCGGTCGCGATGACGGGCTTCCCATACGCCATCGCCTCCGCCATCGTGAGGCCGAAGCCCTCGCTGCGATGAAGCGAGACGAAGCAATCGCAGGCGGCGACGAACGCATCCCGCTCGGCGGCCGACACGTAGCCGTCGATCACGAGCACGTCCGGTCTCGTCGAGACGGCGGCCTCGAGCTCCTCGAGCTGACGCGGCTTCCGCCCGCGGCCGTTGATCGTCTTCAGGGCGAGCGTGGGTCCGGCGCCGGGGGCGAACGCCTTACAGAACGCCTCCACCACCGCGTGCGGGTTCTTGCGCTCGGCGCTGACGAAATCGAAGACGTAGAGGAAGACGAAGCCGGGCGGCAGCCCCAGATCGGCGCGCGAGAGGGTGGGCTCGGCAGGCGGCTCGATCGGGATCGGCACGACGTGGACGGGGACATCCGACACACGCGCGACCGCCGCCCGAACATACTCACTCGGGGTCCACACCTCGTCGAGGAAGGTCAGCGCCTGCCGATCCTTGTCGCGGAAGACGCTCGTCTCCCAGAACCAGACTCCCACCGACGAGCGCTCGAGGAAGAGATCCACACCGACATCACGAGCGAGCATGGGAAGCTCGTCGGCGTTGAGGCAGATGACATTCGTGTCGTAGGCTGCATCGCCCGTCAACGCGAAGCTCACTGCGTGGTTCTGGCGGCTGGCAGTCCGGCGATACGGGATGGCCGCGAACGGGATCTGGGAGTATTCGAGACCCCGCCCAAGCTTGCGAGCGATCTCGCCAAGGCCGGACTCCGCCTGCAGGAACCCGACGAGGTTGACGCCAGGGGTGGAGTCCTCGGCAGCCGTGATCACGCGCGCTCGCAATGCCATTCGAGAAGCGGCCGGACGACGCCACGCCACTGACCGCTGAACGCGCCGCGCGCGGAGTCGCCCTCACCCGGATCGAGAACCTCGAACGACACCGCCTCGTACACGGCCGCATGATGCTCGAGCTTCGGGAAGTCGACGCTGCAGATCGCTGCTTCGACGATGACGGATCCCTCGTTGAGGAGGTTGCCGGGGATCCAGGCCGTCGCCACGTAATCGCCGGGCGGCGTGGGCGCGCTCCAACGCTCGTGCGTGTCGATCGCGTTGAAGGCGACGGCACCCTCTTTATCCAGCACCTTGATCTTCGGGAATACGGCCTTCTCGCCCTTGAGCACCTTAAACGCGATCTCGACCCCCACGGGGTGCCGGACGTCGACCACGCCTGGCGGCGTCCCCTCGTGCGGAAGCGCGCGGACGGCGAGAATCTTCGCGGTGTCGTTGCCGGGAGCATCGCTCTCGTTCCATACGCGCTCGGTCCCCGCACTGTGCGTCTCATGGAGATAGCCGGCGATCACGTCTGCCGGAGCGCCGTCGGCTACGACGCGCCCGCTGTCGATCTGGATGGCCCGATCGCACAACTGCGCGACAGTGGCAAGCATGTGCGTGACGTACACCACGGTGCGTCCGGCGCTTCCGAGCTCCTCCATCCGTCCAAGGCAACGGCGCTGGAACTCGGCGTCGCCGACGGCGAGCACCTCGTCGACGAGCAGGATCTCGGGCTCAAGGTGCGCGGCGACGGAGAAAGCCAGTCGCACGTACATACCGCTCGAGTATCGCTTCACCGGCGTATCGATGAACCGCTCCACGCCGGAGAAATCGACGATCGCGCCGTAGCGCGCATCGATCTCGCGCCGCTTCATCCCGAGGATCGAACCGTTCAGGTAGATGTTCTCACGGCCGGTGAGCTCGGGGTGGAAGCCCGTGCCGACCTCGAGCAGGCTCCCAACCCGCCCACGGATCGAGATCGTGCCCATCGTGGGAGTCGTGATGCGCGTGAGGATCTTGAGGAGCGTCGATTTCCCCGCGCCGTTACGGCCGATGATCCCGAGCACCTCGCCTTCCTGAACTTCGAACGAGACATCCCGGAGCGCCCATATGTCCTTCGACTGGGTTCGATGCTCGCGGCCGGAGAGGCGGCGTCCAGCGTGGACGAGCGACTCGCGGAGGGTTCCGTACGCGGCCTGGAACTCGCCGAGGCGGTATTGCTTCGCCACGCCTTCCACGCTGATCGCCGTCGACATCAGATCGTGTCCGCGAAGCGCGGCTCGGACGAGCGGAACACCGTGAGGCCCACGACCAGCAACAGAACGGTGATGCCCGCACCGAGCGCCGCCTGCCCGAGATCCGGCGGCTCGGCGTCGAGGATGGCCCAGCGCCAACCGCTGATGACGGTCGTCATGGGGTTGAACGCGAGCACCCACTGCCACTTCACCGGGATCTGGCTGACCGCGAACATCACGCCGGACAGGAGCGGCAGCACCTGCAGGAACACGGGAATCATGTAGCGGACGTCGCGAAAACGCACGTTGATCGCCGAGAGGAAGAGCCCGAGGCCGAGCGCAAGCAGGAACGCGAGCCCCAGGAAGACGGGCGCGAAGACAACCTCCCATCCGCCCGGCCAAGTGTCGTAGTACCACATGAGCGCGATCAGCACGGGGAGCCCCACGAGGAAGTCGACCATCGGCACGATGACGGCGGCCAGCGGCAGGAGCGTCCGAGGGAAGTACACCTTCGTCACGAGTTGAATGTTGGAAGCAAGGCTCAAGCTCGAGGCCGTGAGCGCCGAGGCGAAGTACTGCATGGGAAGCACGCCGGCGATGACGAGACTCGGGTACGCGACATCGCCGGAGGGGAAGTTCGCGAACTTCCCGAACACGATGACGTAGACGACGGCCGTGAAGATCGGGACGAGAAGCGCCCAAGCGATCCCGAGGAAGGTCTGCTTGTAGCGGACGACGATGTCGCGCCAGACCAGGCGGCCGAGGAGCTCTCGGAAGTGCCACAGCTCCGAGACGTCGAGATGCGGCCAGCGCGGGGCGGGCTTGATGACCGTCACCCGGGTCGCTGCCTCTGCTGACGCGATCGGTGGCGCCTCGTCGACCGGGGAGGCCGGGCTCGCTCGCTCGAGCGTGCTCGGAACCTGACTCACGGTAGCGATGCTAGCTGCCTCCTCGGCCCGCGGTCACCGGCAAGCGCGCCGAGAGCCGCCACGATGAAGATCGGATAGACGGGAAGCGCGAACTCCGGCGCGACGCCCTGGGACGCGGCATGGATGAGGAGCACGAGGAACGCCGCGGCCCAGAGCAGGAGGACCGTCCGCCACTCTCGAGGACGCCGTACGACGAGCGCGACGACGCCCACTGCGAGCCAGAGCGGCGGCGTCGGGAAGCGCGGCGTGATCCGGTTGAGGAGCTCGGGCACGAGGCTCACGCCCTCCCGCCTCGGGAGCTGCGCATCCCAGGAGCGGACGCGGGCGACGATCTCGCGGTAGCGCTCTTGCATCGTCGGATCGGCCCAGAGATGCGACGGGTCTTCGACCGTGCACGAGTCGATGTAGTCGGATGCACACCACACGAACCCGTACGGAACGCCGGCGAGAAGAACCGTGGCCTGCGGGTTCGGGAGCGTCTGCCCGTCCGACTCGAACGTGGGGGCAGGAGCCTCGGGCGCCGTCTGCTCGCGCGGGGCGACGTCCTCGCGAAGAGGCTTCTGCACGAGGAACTCGCGGAATGTCTCCCAGACCCCGCGGGCGTACGTCTCCGGATTCTCACGGATCGCCTCGAGGGAGGAGTCGAAGAGCACGTCGTAGTTCTCGTCGCGCCCGAGAACCTGATCGGAGAGCGCGATGAGACGCACGGTCTCGTAGTTCGTGCCGTTGCGAAGGTAGGTGTCGAGCGGGACGTCGAGCGACGCGTGCGGGTCACGGGAAAGCACCTCGTTCTCGATCAGCCGGCCGAGCCGCTCGGACGCGGGGCCGTTCTCGGGCGAGATCGTCCGGTTCGCGACGAACACTTGGAGGAACGGCACCCACGCGCGACCACCACGCGCGACTGTGGGCTCGTCGTAGCGAACGGCGTTGTGAGCGGCCCAGCCGAGGAGCGGAACGAGCGCAGCGGCGACGCAGACACCGGTCAGGACGAAGCGACGGCGCCACGCGAGATGCGTAACCAGTGGTGCGAGCGCGAGCGGCAGGAGGACCTGGTTGGCCGGCCGCACGAGCACGAGGACTCCGATCCCCACACCGACAGCGACGTACCGCCACGCCGTGGGCTTGTGCATCGCGCGCGCGAGAAGCCACGCCCACACGGCGAGCCCGGTGGCGAACACGGCGTCGCTCGAGGCCTGGTGGTACAGCGTCGCGTAGGCGGGGTAGACGAGGAGCAGGCCTGCAGTGAAGAGCGCCGGTATCCGCCCGAAGACGAGCGCGGTGGCGCTCCACGCGAGAATCGACGACGCATACAGGAGCGCGAACGCGAGCTCCAGTAGCCAGACACCGCCCAGGTCGAGTGGGAGGCCGACGACGATCGGCGTGAGCGGCGTACGGAAGACCTGGAGCTGATCGATGGCCGGTTCCGCGTCGAAGAACTGGAGGTAGTAGACGAGGTAGTCCCAGGTGTCGCGGCCTTTCGCCATCGGCCAGCCGAGCGACTCGATCCAGAAGACGACGAACGCGAGCGCGAAGAGCGCAAGCGCCGCCCGCCGCGTCGGAACGAACGCGAGCAGCCGCTGCCAGGCCACCGTCACGCCCAGCCGATCCACTGCACGCGGGCGAGTCGTCGCTCCAGGTCGTCGATACGCGACCCGTACGCGAGACCGAGGTCGGACTCCTGGAGGGCGGAGCACTCGCCTGCGTACGCGGCCGCCTCGGAGACGGCGGCCGTGACCGCCGGCTCTTCGTGCTTCGCCGTCCCGAACCCGAGGGCAGCGAGTCGATCTCTTAGGCGCGTGTCGATCGTGAGCTCGCCCGTCGCAACTCCCCGCTCGAGCATTCCATCGTCCACGACGAGCGGCTCGTAGTACCCCTCGAGCTCGCCGGCGCGGTAGGCGCGATAGGCGTCGGCCATGTGACCTGGTATGCCCTTCTGCGCATTCCGCTCGAGCGCGACGAACTGGGTGACGTACTTGCGCATGCAGTGCTTGAGCGACCGCACCGGGAAGTGCAGGATCTCGATCGGATACCAGCCTCGGAGAGCGACGAGCCCGGTTCCGAAAGCCTCGTGGTTTCCCCGCCCGATGCGGATATCGGGCGTCGCGCGGTGGGCGGACTTGAAGTGGATGCTCATAGGGTGGGGATGGAATGACGGCCGGCCCAGCCGTGCCGTCATCCGCTCCGCGAAGAAGGGCTCGTCGTCGGGCCGGGGAACGAAGTTCCGCCACGCGCCGCGCACGACGCCGTACCGGCCGGGCACGGCCGCGAACAGCTCCCGGAAGTCGCCGCCGCGCGGCCACCAGAACTCGTCGGCGTCGGTGTTCAGGACCCAGTCGGCTCGGAGGTCGGTAGCCGCGAGCCGAGCCATGCGCGTCACCCACTCGCTCTGCCGCAGGTCGTCTCCCGGCTCACGGATCAGGTGGAGATGCCCTTCGCGCTCGTAGCGCTCGAGAATCTCGGTCGTCCCGTCCTCCGAGCGATTGTCCGTAGCGACGACGACATCGACGCCTGCATCGAGGTGATACGCGATCTGTGCGTCGACGATGTCAGCCTCGTCGCGGACGAGGAGCGTCATGACGAGCTTCATCGCCGAGAGACACTAGATGGCTGATGCCACGTTCTCGCGCGTCCGGATGCGCGATCTGGCGTGTCTGGGCTGCTTCAGCCTCGCGCCCCGGAGTCGGCGATCTCGTGGCATCAACCATCTACTGACCGGGCCAGGCGACCCTCTCCTCGGAGAGCGAGAGCCGCAACGGGCCGCGGCGAAGCGTGCGCCGCATGCGAAGGAGGGGAAGCTGGGAGCGATAAGCGCGGACCGCGCGCCACTTGCGGAGGCGATCGCGCGCGCTCAGCTGCACCGGCGCGAACGGCGCACTGCCCTCCCTGACCGTGTACGGCTGCTCGGCATAGAGGCCGACGACAGAGGGCTGCAGCATCTCGACGAGGAAAGCGTGGAGCCAGAGGTGGTCCGGGTGCGTCAGCGGCGACCCCGGCACGAGGACGGTCGCCGCATCCTCGACGATTGGGCGCACCGCCTCCCAGACTGCCTGGTCGTCACCGTGCCGCTGGTAGTCGACGCTTCCGAACGGGAGCCACCGCGGCGTCACACCGAGGAGCGAGCAGGCGGCGCGATCCTCCTCGCGCCGCGCCCGGGCGGCCTCGCCCTC
>JBGSXQ010000257.1:0-2208 GCA_041751315.1 Gaiellaceae bacterium
TGGCCATTGCCGTCGTCGCCGTCCGACCCGCAGCTGCTGGTGAACGGCCCGCCGCCGGCGCAGTTGGTGCTGCCTACGACGTTGAGATCCGGGTGATCCAGGTCGATTCCCGTGTCGATGATCGCGACGTCGACGTCGACGCGCTTGTCGTCCGTCCCGTCGATGTCGATGTTTCCGTTCCCGGGGGCGAAGATCCGGTGGACCCCGGTCGGGACGGTTTGCGCCGACACGCTGAACAACTGATCGGCCTCCACGTACGCGACCTGCGGACTGCGGGCGATTCCCGCGGCACCCTGCGCCGGCACGCGTACGGAGAAGCCGCGAAGGGCATGCTCGTACACGAACCCGACCGTCCCGCCGTTGGCGCGAGCGAGGCCTGCGGCAGTCCCACCTACGTCGGCGACGCCGGGCTTCAGAACGACGACGTACGTCTCAGACGACGCCGCCTGGGCACCTCCCGCCGCGGCGGGCATGAGCGTCCCCAGCAGGCTGAGCGCAATCAGAGCACGAACGACGGCCCACATCGATTCTCCTTCCATAGCCGGCCCCTCTCGTTCATGACGGTAGTCGATCGACTCGGCCGTTACCACCCAGGGGTTCTCCCGGGGCCTTGACGGGTACTGCATCATGAGAGGGCTCCGCCTCTCGCGGAGCAGGAGATAGGGGGAGAGAAGAACATGAGTGAGCATGCCCAGCGTGCCGTAGCCTCGGTGCGCGAGAGACCGGTCGGCGCGAGAGCGCTGACGATCGAGGAGCGCGGAGCCGACTGGCCGCTCGCCACGCTCTTCTTCGGCATCGTCATCGCGCTCTACGCAATGATTGCTGTCGTGATCTACGTTCTCGCGACGACCTTCATGTCATAGATCGCCCGGGAGGGCAAGGAGCCGACGTTTGACCGTGTGGATGTATCTCGCGATCGCAGCCGCGATCCTGGTTGCGATCAACGTCCTCCTGGTCGTGCTGTTCCTCGTCCTCCATCAGCGCACGCCCGAGCGGGACGACCGGTGAACCGGGTTCGGTCGGTGTCGCCGGGCAGGTCGAGACGCGCCTGCAGCCTCGTGCCGTAGAGAACGACGAAGCCAAGCAGGAAGCCCGCCAGCGCCGCAGCTGGCAGCTCACGCGGTGGTGCATCGGCCGCTCGATCCTGCGCCCTGACTCGCGAATCACGAAGATGCAAGCGGTGCGCCGTCTGCCACTCGCGACCCTGCTCCTGATCACAGCCTGGACCGCCGGCGGCCTGCTCGTCGATCGACACGCAGGCCACTCCGGTCAGCTCGTTCTGGGCATCCTCACCGCCTGCGTTCTCGCGGGAATGCTGGCGGTCCAACCGAAGACGGTGCGCCTGCAGACGCTCGCGGTCGTCGGGATCGCGACGGTTGGGGAGATCCTCGGCTCGCTCGTATGGGGTCTCTACGGATATCGGCTCGAGAATCTCCCCGCATTCGTGCCGCCCGGCCACGGGCTCGTCTATCTCGCAGGCCTTTCGCTGGCGACGCTCCTCGCCGGCCATGCCCGCGCGCTCCTCGTCGCGGCGGGTGCAGTCGCCCTCGCGTGGGGCGTGGCGGGTATCACCGTCCTGCCGACGCCAGATGCCTCGGGAACGATCGGCTGCGCTTTCCTGGTCGGCGTCCTCGTGCTCACACGACGGCCCGTCTACGCTGGCGTGTTTCTGGTCGTGGTTGCGCTCGAGCTCTACGGAACCGCGCTCGGCACCTGGACGTGGCAGCCCGCAGTCCCGGGCCTCGGCCTCTCTCAGGGCAATCCGCCCAGCGGCGTCGCGAGCGGGTACGTCGTCTTCGACGTCCTAGCGCTGGCGCTCGTCGCCCGGCTCGGCGCGGCAGGCGCGCTTCGTCAGTCGAGAAGAGGACCCAGCACGTCGGCATCCACGACGGTGCCGGCACGAATGAGCTCGCGAGCCGAGTCGACCTTGCCCCAGACGTCCCAGAGCAGGAACCCCCGCGCCCTGCCGTCTCCGTCGACGTAGCCGACGACGCCCTTGCGATTCGGCTGTGCCCACTCGGAGACCGTGTCCAGGCCCGAGTCGACGTCGCCCACGGCCTCGTACCCAAGCTCGAACAGGTCGGAGTAGAAGAACGGGAGGTGGTCGTACGGCTGCGCGGCACCCGCCATGTTCGCGCCGACCGTGCGGCCGTGCGTGTTGGCGTGATCCTCGTGCTCGACGCGGCGGGCGCCGCCGAGCGCCGGCAC
>JBGSXQ010000258.1:0-5520 GCA_041751315.1 Gaiellaceae bacterium
CCGCGCCGGCGAGCTCGCCGAGGTCAGCGCGGAGTACCACGCGCTCGTCGCGCGGGCGCAGAACCGGCTCGCGGTCGAGCTGACGACCGCTCAGGAGCTCTCCGACGCCGAGGCGGATTCGATCGTGCAGGCGATCGAGAAAGCGTCCGGCCGCACGATCGACGCGACCCGCGCGGTCGACCCGAGCCTGATCGGCGGGATCGTCCTGCAGATCGGATCCCACCGCGCCGACGGCTCGGTGCGCGGACGCATCGAGCGCCTGAGACAAGATCTCGCCACCGCAGGGGGTCTGGCGTAAGCCAGACCCTCGGTTCCACGCCCAGCAAGGAGCAGACCACAGTGAAGCTACGCCCCGAAGAGATCACCTCGATCCTCAAGGATCGAATCCAGCAGTTCGACGTCCAGACCGACCTCTCGGAGGTCGGCAGCGTCCTCCAGGTCGGCGACGGCATCGCCCGCGTCCACGGCCTCGAGAACTGCGTCGCGCTCGAGCGGCTCGAGCTCGAGCACGGCGTCACCGGCATCGCGTTCAACCTCGAGGAGGACAATGTCGGCGTCGCGCTCTTCGGCGAGTGGCACCGCGTGAAGGAAGGCGACACCGTACGCCGCACGGGGGAAGTCATGAGCGTCCCTGTGGGACCCGGCCTGCTCGGCCGCGTCGTCGACCCGCTCGGGAATCCGCTCGACGGTCTCGGCCCGATCGAGGCTGCCGAGCGCCGCCCTCTCGAGTTCAAGGCACCGGGCGTCATTCAACGCCAGCCCGTGAAGGAGCCGCTGCAGACCGGCATCAAGTCGATCGACTCCATGACGCCCATCGGCCGCGGGCAGCGCGAGCTCATCATCGGCGACCGCTCCACCGGCAAGACCGCGGTCGCGATCGACACGATCCTGAACCAGCGCGGGGGAGACGTCGTGTGCGTCTACGTCGCGGTGGGTCAGAAGGGGTCCACGGTCGCACAGGTCGTCGAGCGGCTCCGCGACGCGGGCGCGATGGAGTACACGATCGTCGTTTCCGCTCCCGCGCAGGAGGCCGCGCCGATCAAGTGGATGGCCCCCTTCGCCGGCTGTGCGATGGGTGAGTACTTCCTCTACTCGGGCAAGCACGCGCTCTGCATCTACGACGACCTCTCGAAGCACGCGGATGCGTATCGCCAGCTCTCGCTCCTGCTCCGCCGCCCACCGGGACGCGAGGCGTTCCCGGGCGACGTCTTCTATCTCCACTCGCGGTTGCTCGAGCGCGCGTGCAAGCTCTCGGACGCCCTCGGCGCCGGATCGCTCACCGCGCTGCCCATCATCGAGACGCAGGCCGGCGACCTCGCCGCCTACATCCCGACGAACGTCATCTCCATCACCGACGGGCAGATCTTCCTCGAGTCGAGCCTCTTCTTCTCGGGCGTGCGTCCGGCGATCAACGTCGGCACGTCGGTTTCCCGCGTGGGTGGAAACGCGCAGACGAAGGCGATGAGGAAGGTCGCCGGCCGACTCCGCCTAGATCTCGCCCAGTACCGCGAGCTCGAGGCGTTCGCCCAGTTCGGCTCCGAGCTCGACGCGGCAACGCAGAGCGCGATCGGTCGCGGCGAGCGCATGGTCGCGACGTTGAACCAGCCGCAGTACCAGCCGTGGGCGACCGAAGAGCAGGTGGTCGCCATCTACGCCGGGATCAACGGGTGGCTGGACAAGGTGCCCGTCGGCCAGGTGCCGCGCTTCCACGACGAGCTGCGGGAGCACCTGCGGACGGAGGGCACGGTGTACGAGGCGATCCGGTCCTCGGGCGACCTCTCGGACGAGACCGCCGAGAAGCTCACGAAGGAGCTCGAGCACTTCCAGGGCGCCTTCAACATCGAGGAAGAGAAGGGGCTCGCCGGCTAGCGCGATGGCCACCGTTCAAGACCTCAAGCGCCGCATCCGCTCCGTCCGCAACACGCGCAAGATCACGCGCGCGATGGAGCTCGTCGCGGCGGCAAAGCTCCGTCGCGCCGAGCAGCGGATCACCGCCCTGCGTCCGTATGCCGAGACGATGAACGAGCTGATCGCCGGTGTGGGGAGAGCAGCATCGTCCGTCCGGTTGCCTCTTCTCGAGCAGCGCGAGAACGTGGAGACGGTCGTGATCGTCCCGCTCACGGGCGATCGTGGTCTCGCCGGCTCGTTCAACGCGCAGATCATTCGCCGCGCCTTCGCCCTCGAGCGCGCGCTTCAGGCCGAGGCGAAGACCGTGCGCTGGGTCGCGGTGGGCAAGAAGGGGCGCTCGACGCTCACGTTCCGCCGCCGCGAGCTCTCGGGGGAGTACATGGGCTTCACGGATCGACCGGAGTATTCGGATGCGCAGGCGATCGCTCATCGCGTCGCCGAGCTGTACACCGAGGGCGAGGTCGACCGCGTCGTGCTCGTCTACAACACGTACGTCTCCGCTCTGACGCAACGCGTGACCGAGCAGGACGTGCTCCCGATCTCAGCGGACATCCTCGAGACCGACGAGGACGAGCGCCAGGCCGACACGCTGCGCGGCGACTTCATCTTCGAGCCGGAGCCCGACGAGATCCTGGAGCGGCTCCTGCCCGTGTACCTCGAGACGCAGATCTACCGCGCACTGCTCGAGTCGACGGCGTCCGAGCAGGGCGCGCGGATGACTGCGATGCGGAATGCCTCCAAGAACGCCGGCGAGATCATCGACTCGCTCACGCTGCGCATGAACCGCGCCCGCCAGGCCGAGATCACCCAGGAGATCCTGGAGGTCGTGGCCGGCGCCGAGGCTCTCACTTAGACCTTTCTTAGCCTCGGCGCCCTCGCATTTTCCTAACAAGCGCGCGCTGCCTGCGTAGAAAGTAGTGAACGTGGCGATCCCGGACCCTCAGGCGCAGGCAGATACGATCGCGCCCGTGGAGCCGGTGGTCGCCGCTGCGTCGGAGCCCGAGCGCTTCGAACGCGCGGGCGTCATCTCAGACCGCCTCGTGGACAACATCGAGACGGTCGTCTACGGCAAGCGGAACGAGATCAAGCTCGTTCTCACTGCGCTTGCCTGCGACGGGCACGTCCTCCTCGAGGATGTCCCGGGGACGGCCAAGACGGTCCTCGCCCGCGCGATCGCCGGGAGCATCGAGGGCGCGATCCCGCAGCGGATCCAGTGCACTCCGGACCTCCAGCCGACGGACGTCACCGGCCTGTCCGTCTTCGACCAGCGCACGCGCGATTTCGAGTTCCGGCCGGGGCCGATCTTCGCGAACGTCGTCCTCGTCGACGAGATCAACCGTGCCACGCCGAAGACGCAGTCGGCGCTCCTCGAGGCGATGGCCGAGCAGCAGGTCACGGTCGACGGCGTGACACGCCAGCTCCCGTACCCGTTCCTGCTGCTCGCAACCGAGAACCCGATCGAGTACGAGGGAACCTTTCCGCTGCCCGAGGCTCAGCTCGACCGCTTCTTCCTGCGCACCGCGCTCGGGTACCCCGGGCTGGAGGACGAGCTGAAGATCCTCACCGACCAGCGCTACGCGCATCCGCTCGACGAGCTCGAGCCCGTCGTCGGGCTCGACGAGGTGCACGAGCTACGCGCCGCTGCCCAGCACGTGTACGTCGACGACGTCCTCCACCGCTGGGTCGTCGAGCTCGTGCGCGCGACCCGCGAGCAGGAGTCGGTCGTGATCGGCAGCTCTGTGCGCGGGAGCCTTGCGCTCGAGCGGGCAGCGCGCGCATGGGCGCTCCTCGACGGCCGCAGCTACGTCGTCCCGCAGGACATCGAACGGCTCTTCGCGCCCGTTCTCGTCCATCGCGTGGTGTTCACGCCGGCTTTCGTCGCCCGTGCCCGCGCCACCGGGTGGGCAGAGTCGATCGAGGACTTCCGCCAGAGCTGCCTCGAGCTGGCGCCTCGACCCGGGTCGGAGGACGACTCGCTCTTCGAGGGAGGGGTCAGGCCCGCAGGGTCGGACCCCGCGTAGGCCGGAGTGGCCGGCGCGCGCCTCTCCTTCCCGCTCGTCCCGCGCCGGCGCGTGATCGGCCTCTCGTTCGGGACGATGAAGAGCCTGCGCCGCGGCTCGGGCACCGACGTTGCTGGGTCGCGACCGTACCGCCCGGGCGACGACATCGACTCGATCGACTGGGCAGCTTCCGCGCGCCTCTCGACGGCGCGGGGCGGGGACGAGTTCGTCGTGCGCGAGCGCTTCGCGGAGGAGGCGCCAAAGATCGTCATCGTCTGCGACCGGCGTCCCGAGATGGCGTGCTTCGGCCCACCCCTTCCCTGGCTCGACAAGCCGAAGGCGATGCGAACCGTCGTCGAGCTCGTGCTCGCGAGCGCAGGTGCGGCGGGGGGTTTCGTCGGCTATCTCGACTACGCCGACGGCGAACCGCACTGGCGCCAGCCCAAGGGCGAGCGCAAGCTCATCGAGATCCGCGACGAGAGGCTATGGTCGTTGGAGTACGGCGGCCCGCGTGACTGGCTGGAGCGCTCGTTCGACCACCTCGCCTCGCACACCCGGGCGGTGACACCGGGCACGTTCGTGTTCGTGCTCTCCGACTTCATCCCCGGGCCGTCGCAGGCGCTGTGGCTCATCGCGATCGAGCGCAGGTGGGATGTGGTCCCGGTCGTGCTCCAGGACCCGACCTGGGAACAGAGCTTTCCCGACGTCGACGGGATCGTCGTGCCGCTCCGGGATCCACGGTCGGGCCGTGTCTCGTCTGCGCGCCTGCGCCGCAAGGAGGTGGGGATCCGCCGGGAGCACAATCGCGCGCGCACCGCCGAGCTGCTGGAGTCGTTCCGCGTCCTCGACATCGACCCGGTCGTCGTGACGTCGAGCGATCCCGCCGCCATCCTCGAGGAGTTCCTCGTGTGGGCGGACCTGCGGCGCACGCGCCGCGTGATCGGGGCATGAGCGGATGACGCGGCGCCGACTCCTACCGGTCGCGGGGCTCGTCGGGATCGCGCTCGCGACGGCGCTTGCCCTCGTGGTGGTCTCGTACTTCGGTGGCGACGACGAGCCGGACGCGCTCGCGCCGCCTTCCGGCGAGGTCGTTCCCGGCGAGCCGCCTCCCGGCAGCGGCCTTCCCGAGAACGGCATCGCCGCGGTCGGAGTCGTCGAGCCGCGGATCGTCCTCTTCGGCGACACGATCAGCGCCCGCGTCGATGTCTTCCTCGACCGCCGCAAGATCGATCCGGCGACCGTCCGCGTGAGCACCGAGTTCCTGCCGTGGGAGATCATCGGTCAGCAGCGGCGCGTGCGCCGAGATGCCGGCGAGGACACGTACCTGCGAACGACGTTTGCGCTGCGGTGCACGGGCAGCCCGTGCCTGCCGGCGAACGAGTCGAGCGCGCTCGAGTTCACGTCCGCGAAGGTCTCGTACGGCGCGGTCGGGCAGGCACGCGGAGCTCGCGAGTCGCTCGCCGTCGCGTTCCCGATCCTCCTCGTCTACTCGCGTTTCGCGGCCGCGAACCTGGACGGTCCCGCCGTGGCGAGCGCGATCCCGTTTCGCGCCGACCTCGAAAGCTTCCCGGCTGCGACCTACCGTGTCCCGCCCGGGCTGGCCGTCTCGATC
>JBGSXQ010000259.1:0-16020 GCA_041751315.1 Gaiellaceae bacterium
CGTCCGTCCGCGGAGAGCGCGGCGCGATGCCCCTCGAGCGCCGTCCACAGCTCCGGCACGCCCTCGCCGCGGATCGCGTCGGTCAGCAGGATGGCGGGCCGCGTGTCCGGCTCGGCGAGCCCGACGATCGAGCGCACCTCGTTGAGCATCGTCTTCGCCGCAGGATGATCCATCTTGTTGATCGCGATCACGTCGGGGATCTCCATGATCCCGGCCTTCAGCGCCTGCACGGAGTCGCCGGAGCCAGGCATGAGGACGAGCAGCACGGTGTCCGCGATCCCGGTCACCTCGACCTCGCTCTGACCCGCGCCGACGGTCTCCACGAAGACGACGTCCTTTCCGGCGGCGTCGAGGAGCAGCACCGCCTGGAGCGTCGCCTCCGCGAGCCCACCGAGATGCCCCCGCGTCCCCATCGAGCGGATGTAGACGCCAGGGTCGAGGAAGTGCTCCGAGAGGCGGATGCGGTCGCCGAGCAGGGCGCCGTGCGAGAACGGGCTCGACGGGTCGACGGAGACGACTCCGACGGTCTGCCCGCGCTCGCGTACGAGCCCCACCAGAGCGCCGATCAGGCTCGACTTGCCGACACCGGGCGGCCCCGTGACACCGACGATCGCCGCACCTCCCGTGCCCGGGTACAGCTCGCGCACGAGCGGGTACGCGAGCGGGTCGCCGTCCTCCACGAGCGAGATGGCGCGGGCGAGCGCACGGCGATCCGCCTGACGTACGCCCGCGACGAGATCCTCGAGCGTCAGCTCCTTCCGGGCCATGACGAGACTCTATGTCGCGTCAGGACGGGCGCCGTGCTTCTACTTCGCGCCGTGCCTCGATCTCTTCGAGCAGGGCCGCGTAGCGCTCAAGCGGAGGCGTCGGGGCGCCGTTGGCCAGCTCTTCCACTTCGACCGCGATCGGCGCCGAGCCGTTTCCGAGAGCTGCGACAGCGGACTCCGAGCTCGCCTCGACGGCATCCCACTCGTCCGCCTGCGCGACCGGGAGCCAGCGCGTCATGAAGAAAGCGACGACCGCCGCGACGAGGTACAGCCCGGCTGCGCCGAGCCAGACGGCACGCGATCCGACGAGGTCGATCAGAACTCCTGCGACTCCCAGCCCGATCCCCACCACCGCATAGTTCGAGCTCATGATCGTCGCGAGGGCGCGGCCCCGGTACTGATCGGGCGTACCGCGCTGCACGAGGAGGCGGTTGCAGACGATGACGGAGCCGTTACCCGCCGCTCCGCCCACGACGAAGGCGACCGCGAACCAGATCGAGCCCGTCAGCGCGGCCGCCCCCCATCCCACTCCCATGAGCACGAGTGAGCCGACGTAATTGCGTCGCAACCCGACCTTGCCGAGGGCCGGCGCGCTGAGGAAGCTCCCGATCGCAAGACCGACGCCGCTCGCCGCGACGAGCGTCCCGTACCCGATGTCACCGGCGTTCAGGACGTCCTTGGCGAAGAACACCTCGGCCACGTTCACTGCGCCCGACCCGAGCACCGCGACGTTCCAGACGACCAGCACCGTGCGAAGCGGACGGGATGTCACGACGAGCTTGAGGCCGTCCCCGACATCGCGCCAGTGACCGCGCGTCAGGGGATCCTCGGAGCGAAGGCTCGTCTCCGCGAGGCGGGCGACGAGCGCGGCGGAAAGGAGGAACGTCACCGCATTGACCACGTACGGGACGTCCGGGCCCCACGCCGCGTACAGCATCGCTGCGAGGATCGGGCCGACGGTCATCGCCAGCGTGTCCACGGTCACGGTGAGCGAGTTGGCATTCGCCAGATCCTTCCCGGGAACGAGATTCGGGATCGCGGCGTTCGCGGCGGGGAAGAAGAAGCCGGTCGCGATACCGGTGATCGCAGCCACGACGATCAGCCCCTCCGCGGTGTCCACGAACGGCGCAACCGCGAAGACGCCGAAGCGCACGAGGTCGGACGCGATCATCAGCCAGCGACGCGAGAGGCGGTCGGCGAGCGGGCCCAGCAGGAACCCGATGAGGACGATCGGGAGGAAGTCCGCGATCAGGAGCGCCGCGACCCACATGCCCGATCCGGTGAGCGCGCGGATCTGGAGGACGAGCGCGACCGCGGCGAGATACGTGCCGAAGCTCGACCCTGCGGTCGCGAAGAAGAGGTACGCGAACGGCGGCGAACGGCGAAGGAGACCGAGACGACTGGTGCTCTCCACGACTCGTGGTGAACCTAGCACCAGTTTCCGATTCCGACTACGGCCCTTTCGGCCCTGTCTTTCCTGGACATGTGCGAAAGGTTCGGTGCCGAGGAAGTGGCGCCTGCAATGTCACGGTGTGGCGGCGTCCCTCGCGTGGTGAGGTGCTTCAGCGCCTCACCCGACGTGCCTCGCGGTGAGCACAGGTCGACGGACAGGGTGCAACGCTGAAGCGTCGCACCGGCTAAAGACGGCAGCCTGCCTGAGCCCAGGTGCCTCGACAGGTGAGTGCCTCACAAGTCGTTTTGTCACGGCTCGTAGGCGAGGTTCTGGCGAAGCCAGCGCTCGGCCTCGGAGATCGCCATCCCCTTGCGTTTCGCATAGTCCGCGACCTGGTCCTGCCCGAGGCGACCGACCGAGAAGTAGCGAGCCTGCGGATGCGCGAAGTAGAGGCCGCTCACGCTCGCCGCAGGTGTCGTCGCGAACGAGTCGGTCATGCCGACGCCCGCGCGTTCGGCGTCGAGGAGCTCCAGCAGCGTCCCTTTCTCCGAATGGTCGGGACACGCGGGATACCCGAATGCCGGCCTGATCCCGCGGAAGCGCTCGGCGATCCGCTCGTCACGCGTCAGGAGCTCCTCGGGCGCGTACCACCCCCGGCGCGCCGTCTCGTGCAGCCGCTCCGCGAAAGCCTCGGCAAGCCGATCGGCCAGCGCCCGCACCATGATCGCGCGGTAGTCGTCGAGCTCTTCTGCGAACCCGTCGGCGAGCTCCTCCGCCCCGTGGATGGCCACGGCGAAGGCACCGACATAGTCCTGGAGCCCGGTCTCCACTGGAGCGACGTAGTCGGCGAGCGAGCGATTCGGTCGCGAGTCGTCGTGCGCGGCCTGCTGGCGGAGCATCGGGAAGCGCGCGCCGGCGTCCAGCACGACGTCGTCCCCTTCTGCGCGCGCAGGCCAGAACCCGTAGACACCGCGAGCCTGCAACGAGCCGGCCGCTGCGATCTCGTCGAGCAGCTCGTTCGCGGCAGCGAAGAGGTCGCGCGCGACCTCTCCCTTCTTGGGATCCTCGAGGATTGCCGGATAGCGGCCCTTCAGCTCCCACGCATGGAAGAAGAACGACCAGTCGACGTACTCGCGAAGCGTCGGGACGGGCTCTTCGACCGCCCGCAACCCGGTGAAAGGCGGAGCTGCCAGGTCGTCCTCGTGCCAGTCGATCGGCGTGCGCCGCTCCCGCGCCTCGCGAATCGAGAGCAGCGGCTTGCGGCCCTTCTCGGCATGAAGCGCTCGCAACCGCTCCTGGTCTGCGCGGTTGGCGATATCGAGCGATGAGCGACGACCGTCGTCGAGCAGGTCCGCGACCACGCCGACGACGCGCGACGCATCGAGGACATGCACGCTCGGCTGTCCGTACTCGGGCGCGATGCGAACCGCGGTGTGCTGCTTCGAGGTCGTCGCCCCACCGATGAGCAGCGGGAGCTCGAAGCCCCGACGCTCCATCTCCTTCGCCACCGAGACCATCTCGTCCAGCGATGGGGTGATGAGGCCCGAGAGGCCGACGACGTCGCAGTCCTGCTCGACCGCGGTGTCGAGGATGCGGTCGGCGGAGACCATGACCCCGAGGTCGATGACGTCGTACCCGTTGCAGCCCAGCACGACGCCGACGATGTTCTTGCCGATGTCGTGGACGTCGCCCTTGACGGTCGCGAGCACGACGCGTGCCGCGGCCGAGCGCTCGGTCTTCTCGGCCTCCATGTACGGCTCGAGGTACGCCACCGCACGCTTCATCACCCGCGCGCTCTTCACGACCTGCGGCAGGAACATCTTTCCCGCGCCGAAGAGGTCGCCCACGACCTTCATCCCGTCCATGAGCGGCCCCTCGATGACGTCGAGCGGCCGGGACGCGCCCTGGCGCGCTTCCTCGGTGTCCGCCTCGATGAAGTCGACGACGCCGTGGACGAGGGCGTGCGACAGCCGCTCGCCGACGGGTGCCTCGCGCCACGAGAGGTCGAGCTCGCGCTTCGTTGCACCGCCGGTGACGGTCGACGCGTACTCGACGAGGCGCTCGGTCGAGTCCGGGCGGCGATCGAAGAGGACGTCCTCGACGCGCTCGAGGAGGTCCGGCTCGATGTCCTGGTAGACGGCGAGCTGACCCGCGTTCACGATCCCCAGGTCGAGCCCCGCGGCGATCGCGTGGTAGAGGAACGACGCGTGCATCGCCTCGCGCACCGCGTCGTTGCCCCGAAACGCGAACGACAGGTTCGAGATCCCGCCCGAGACGAGCGCGCCCGGACAGCGCTCCTTCAGCAGCGGGATCGAGTCGATGAACGCCTTCGCGAACGCGGCGTGCTCCTCGATACCGGTCGCGACCGCGAGAACGTTGGGATCGAGGACGATGTCCTCGGGCGTGAATCCGGCCTTCTCGAGCAGGAGGTCGTACGCGCGGCCGAGGATCTCGACCTTGCGGTCGACCGTATCGGCCTGCCCGCGCTCGTCGAAGGCCATGACGACGACCGCGGCGCCGAACGCCCGCACGACACGCGCCTGCTCGAGGAACTGCTCCTCGCCTTCCTTCAGCGAGATCGAGTTCACGACGCCCTTTCCCTGCAGGCACTTCAGGCCGGCTGCGAGCGCCGAGAAGCGTGAGCTGTCGACCATGATCGGCAGCCGCGCCGCCTCCGGCTCGGTCGCGAGGAGATTGAGGAACGTCGTCATCGCCTGCTCGGCGTCGAGCAGATCGGCGTCCATGTTGACATCGAGCAGATTCGCGCCCCCACGCACCTGCTCGAGCGCGACGTCGACCGCGCTGGCGAAGTCGTTCGCCTCGATCAGGCGGCGAAAACGCGCGGACCCGGTGACGTTCGTCCGCTCCCCGACCATCACGAACCCCGTGTCCGGTCCGACGACGAACGGGTCGAGTCCGGAGAAGCGCGGTCGGGTCGAGCGCTCCGGGACGCGGCGCGGGGGCAGCCCCTCGACCGCCCGAGCGATCGCGTGCGTGTGCTCGGGGGTTGTTCCGCAGCACCCACCGACGAGGTTGACGAGACCGTCCTCCGCGAACGCGCGCAGGTACCGGCTCGTATCCGCAGCCTGCTCGTCGTGCAGCCCGAGCGCGTTCGGGAGGCCAGCGTTGGGATGACACGCGACGTACGTGGACGCGACGTTCGCCAGCCCCTCGAGGAACGGCCGCATGTCGGTCGCGCCGAGGGAGCAGTTCACCCCCACGATGAACGGCTCCGCGTGCTCGACCGAGACCCAGAACGCATCGGACGTCTGGCCCGAGAGGTTGCGCCCGCTGCGATCGATGGCGGTGAACGAGAGCCAGAGCGGTAGCTCCGGCGCGGCCTCGCGTGCCGCCACGATCGCGGCCTTCGCGTTGAGCGTGTCGAAGATCGTCTCGATGAGAAGCAGGTCGACGCCGCCGTCGCGGAGCGCGCGGATCTGCTCCTCGTAGGCAGCCTGCACCTGGTCGAACGTAACTGCGCGATACGCCGCGTCTTCGACCTTCGGCGAGAGCGAGAGCGTGACGTTGAGCGGCCCGACGGATCCGGCGACGAAGCGCGGCTTCTCGGGCGTGCGCGCGCTCCAGTCGTCGGCTGCCGACCGTGCGAGCTGTGCGCCCTGCAGGCTCATCTCCGCCGCCGAGGCCTCGAGCGCGTAGTCCGCCTGGCCGATGGACGTTGCCGTGAAGGTGTTCGTCGTCGCGATGTCCGCGCCGGCTGCGAAGTAGGAGTCATGGATCTCGGCGACGATGTTCGGCGCGGTGATGTTGAGGATGTCCGGGTCGCCCTTGACGTCGTGAGTGTGATCGGCGAACCGCTCTCCGCGGTACTCCTCCTCGGACAGCTCGCGCCGGTGGATGAGCACGCCCCACGACCCGTCGAGCACGAGGATCCGCTCGGCGAGGAGGTCTGCGAGATGTGTGCGGGTGTCCTTCACGAAGTCAGCTCCCGCCTAAAGGGTCGGGAGCCGGAAGGCTCTCGCGCTTTAGGCGTTTGGTAACCCGGTCGCCAAGCTGCCGTTCAAAGCTCTCCGGGGCTGTCAGGCTAGCGAATACGCCCTGGGACAGGCAATTCCTGCGACAGGCGGGCGAGGCACTGAAGTATCTCGCCGAGCTGGGAGGGTGCTGGTGCGTTGCTTCAGCGACGCACCTGCCGTGCGTCCTGGCTCAGCCGGTCGTGCGGCCGGAAACCGAGAGCTGGTTCTCGGCGTGCTGCATGCGCTGCTCGAGCTGCCAGCGGTCCGCCGTCGATTCGCCCGCATCGACGCGTTCGAGCTCGACCTTCGCGGCCTCGAGCTGCTGGCGGGCACGCTCGTCGTCGATCTCTTTCACGTCGACGGCGTCGTCTACGAGCGCGAGCGCGCGGTCGAGCTCGACCTTGAAGAACCCTGGCCCGGTGGCGAATTCGAGCACCTCGTTCGGGCTCAGGTGGATGCGAGTCGACCCCGCTTTGAGCGTCGCGACGAGCGGTGCGTGCCGCGCGAGGACGCCGATCTCCCCCGCCGCGCCGGGAACGATGATCATCTCCGCCTCGCCGTCGAACGCCGCGCCGTCGGGAGTGACGAGCGCGACGTCGAACTTCGGATGCGATTCAGCCACAGCGGGTTACGCAGCGACCGCTTCGGCAGCGCGTGCCTTCTCGACCGCGTCCTCGATCGTCCCGACCATGTAGAAGGCGGATTCGGGGAGCTCGTCGTGCTGACCGTCGATGATCTCCCGGAACGAGCGGATCGTGTCCTCGAGCTTGACGTACTTGCCAGGCGTGCCCGTGAACTGCTCGGCGACGAAGTTCGGCTGCGAGAGGAACCGCTCGATACGCCGAGCGCGGGCGACGACGACCTTGTCCTCGTCGGTGAGCTCGTCCATGCCGAGGATGGCGATGATGTCCTGGAGGTCGGCGTAGCGCTGGAGGATCTGCTGCACGAGGGTCGCGACCTCGTAGTGCTCCTCCGAGACGATGCCCCGTTGCAGCGCGCGCGACCCCGACTTCAATGGGTCGACGGCGGGGTAGATCCCCTTCTCCACGATCGCACGGTCGAGCACCGTCGTCGAGTCGAGGTGTGCGAAGACGTTCGCCGGGGCCGGGTCCGTGAAGTCGTCGGCGGGGACGTAGATCGCCTGCACCGAGGTGACCGAGCCCGTGCGCGTCGAGGTGATCCGCTCCTGGAGCTGGCCCATCTCGGTCGCGAGCGTCGGCTGGTAGCCGACCGCGCTCGGCATGCGGCCGAGGAGAGCCGACACCTCGGAGCCTGCCTGGACGAAGCGGAAGATGTTGTCGATGAAGAGCAGCACGTCCTGGCCTTCGTCGCGGAAGTACTCCGCCATCGTCAGGCCGGACAGTGCGACACGAAGGCGCGCACCCGGCGGCTCGTTCATCTGGCCGTACACGAGCGCGACCTTGTCGAGCACGCCCGATTCGGTCATCTCGAGGAGGAGGTCGTTGCCCTCGCGCGTGCGCTCCCCCACGCCGGCGAAGACGGACACGCCGCCGTGCTGCAGCGCGACGTTGTGGATGAGCTCCTGGATGAGCACGGTCTTGCCGACGCCCGCGCCTCCGAAGAGGCCGATCTTGCCGCCCTTCACGTACGGCGCGACGAGGTCGATGACCTTGATGCCCGTCTCGAATGTCTCGATCGTCGGCGAGAGGTCGCGGAACGCAGGCGGGTCGCGGTGAATACCCCAGCGCTCGGTGTCGGCGGGGATCGGCTCGAGCTCGTCGATGGGCTCGCCGATGACGTTCCACAGCCGTCCGAGCGTCGCCGACCCGACCGGAACGGAGATCGGGCCACCGGTGTCGACGCAGACGGTGCCGCGTGCCAGGCCGTCGGTCGAGTCCATTGCGACCGCGCGTACACGATCGTCGCCCAGGTGCTGCTGTACCTCCGCGACGAGGGTGCGCGACGTGTCGCCTGCGACGACCTCGATCTCGAGCGCTGTGTAGATCTCGGGCAGCGAGTCGGGGAAGACGGCGTCGATGACGACGCCCTTGATCTCGATGATCCGGCCCGTGTTCGTGCGGTCTGATCCGTTCTCGGACATGGTTCTCCTAGGCAAAGTAGGGAGGCGACCGGAACGGCCAGCCGGGCGCGAACTCTATCGCAGCGCTCGCGCGCGTAGCGGCACTACGTGCGCTATTTCCGCTGCAGGATGGAGACCGGAATGCCTTTGCCGGCGAGCCCGGCGAGGGCCTTGTTCACGTCGTCCCAGCTGTTGAAGCTGATCGCGTTCGTCTCCGTGATCAGGCCTTCGAAGCCCGGTATGCGTGCCTGGTCGGCGGTCGCCTGGACGTCCACGGCAAGCTGGGCCAGCGACTCGACGAGATCGTCCGCCTCGGGCTGGTAGTCGTCTGGCGCACCGAGCTTGCGGAGCTCGTCGGAGGCCTTGTCGGTCACGATCGATGCCTCGTCCATCCGCGTGAGCAGCTCCTCGACCGAGTCGGCACGCGTGATGCGGCCGAGGACGAAATCGACGCGGTTTCGGTTCAGGACGACCGCATCCGAGTACTCATCCGCCGACGGACCGCCAAAGCCGCCACATGCAGGAGCCGCGAGCCCCAGGGCTACGAGCAGCACGACGAGCAGACGGGGCGCGGTCATGGCCTGTGGAGAGATCTCAGATGACCGAGCCACGCGGCGGAAGCGGCCGGCCCGCCTTCACCACGCGAAGGATGGCCTGCTCCTGCTCGACGACCGCGCGCGGCGGGGACAGCGCCGGCCGTCCCTCGAACCGCGAGAGCGAGCTTCGCTGCTCGGGCGCGACCGCGAGCTGCGTTCCGAGGCCCAGTGCGGCGAGTGCGAACGCAGCCGCGACTCCGACCTGGAGCCTCACGGTCGTGAGCGGTTGGCCACGACGGCGAACGACGACGGGTTGCTGAATCGTCTGGAGGGGTGCCGTGCGGATCCGCTCGGTCAGGTCACGGACGTCGTCCGCGTAGAGCGCACAGCGCGCGCACCGCTCGAGATGGGTTTCCAGCATGCGGAGCTCGAGCTGCGAGAGCTCGCCGTCGAGGTGGAGCGAAACCTGCGCTCTCACGCGTTCGCAGACGACAGATGCCTGTATCGCGCTCACGTGTCGTGAGACGAGCGACGGCGCGAGGAGTTAGCGGTCATGACGCTGCAGCAGCCTCGAGGGCCTGCGCTGCAACGCGCTTGGCCGCCTGTGCGGCCTGATGTACGCGCGCCTGCTCGGCGAGATCGAGCGGGCTCAGTACCTCTGCGAAGTGGCAGGCCACGGGGTGCTGGCCGCCTGCACGCGGAACGAGCGCGGGCTCCTCCTCCGCACAGATCTCCTGTGCCTTCCAGCAGCGCGTGCGAAAGCGGCAGCCGGATGGTGGATTCACCGGGCTCGGGACGTCGCCCTCGAGGACGATCCGCGAGCGCTTTCCGCGCTGCGTGGGGGACTCGATCGGCACGGCGGACAGGAGTGCCTGCGTGTACGGGTGCATCGGTGAGCCGTAGATCTCCTGACGGCTCCCGATCTCGATGAGCTTTCCGAGATACATGACTGCGACCCGATCGGAGACGTGACGCACGACCGAGAGGTCGTGTGCGATGAAGAGGTAGGTCAGCCCGAACTGACCCTGCAGCTCGTCGAGCAGATTGACGACCTGCGCCTGGATCGAGACATCGAGCGCCGACACGGGCTCGTCCAGCACGATCATCCGGGGGTTCAGTGCGAGCGCGCGGGCGACACCGATGCGCTGCCGCTGTCCGCCCGAGAACTCGTGAGGGAAGCGGTTGGCGTGCTCGGGCGACATGCCTACGGTGCGCAGGAGCTCTTCCACCCGGCGATTCCCCTCACCCCGTGTGTAGAGGTCGTGGATGCGCAACGGCTCGGCGACGATGTCACGCACCGTCATGCGCGGGTTCAGCGACGCGTACGGATCCTGGAAGACGATCTGGATGTCGCGGCGGACCGTGCGCATCTGCCTGCGCTTGAAGCTCGTGATGTCGTTGCCGTCGAAGACGATCTTCCCGGACGTCGGCTCGAGCAGCTTCAAGATCGTTCGGCCGAGGGTCGTCTTCCCGCAACCCGACTCGCCGACGACGCCGAGGGTCTCACCGGGGCGGATGCTGAGAGTCACGCCGTCGACTGCGCGCACCTGCCCGACCGTGCGCTTCAAGAAGCCCGCCTTGACGGGGAAGTGCTTGACGAGATCCTCGATCCGAAGGAGATCGTGGCCGTTCGACGTCGGTGCCGCGGGATGCGCCTCGGTCGAGAGTCTCTGCGTCTCGCTCATCACTCCGCTCCGACGGCAATGGGAGCGCGCACCCCGGCGAGCTCCTCTGCGAAATGGCACGCGGACCGATGATCGCCGCCGCCTTCGGCTGCGCGTAGCGCCGGGATCTCGGTACGGCAGACCTCCCGTCCCTGCGAGTGCGTGCAACGCGGGTGGAAGGCGCAGCCTGGTGGAGGGCTGATCATGCTCGGGGGCTGACCCGGTATCGGTATGAGACGCTCGAGGTCGGCGCCGACCCGCGCGAGAGAGTTCATGAGCCCGATGGTGTACGGATGCCGCGGGGACTCGAAGATCGTGTAGACGTCGCCGATCTCGACCACGCGCCCGGCGTACATGACGACGACGCGGTCGGCGAGCTCGGCGATGAGCCCGAGGTCGTGCGTGATGAGCACGATCGCGGCATGCGTCTGTTCCTGCGCGGCCTTGATGACCTCGACGATCTGCGCCTGGATGGTCACGTCGAGCGCAGTCGTGGGCTCGTCGGCGATGAGCACGCTCGGGTCGTTCGCCATCGCCATCGCGATCATCGCGCGCTGGCGCATGCCTCCCGAGAACTCGTGCGGGTACTGGTCGACCCGGCGCTCGGCGAACGGGACCCCGACGCTCTCGAGGAGCTCGATGGTGCGCGCCTTCGCCGTGTCCTCCTTCATTCCGTCGTTGTGCGTGAGGAGCGCCTCCGAGATCTGCGCGCCGATCGTGAACACCGGGTTCAGCGAGGTCATCGGGTCCTGGAAGATCATGGCCAGCTCGCCGCCGCGAAGGTCTCGAAGCTCCTTCTTGGGCATGTCGAGCAGATCCTTGCCCTTGTAGAGCGCCTCGCCCGCTGCAATCCGCCCCGGCGGCATGGGCGTGAGCCCGAGCACCGTGAGCATCGAGACGCTCTTCCCCGATCCCGACTCGCCGACGATGCCGAGAACCTCGCCCGGCCGCAGGTCGTAGCTGACCCCGGTCACGGCGCGGACGATGCCGTCCTCGGTCGAGAACTCGACCGTCAGATCACGGATCTCGAGGATCGGCTCGGCCATTCGAGCCTAGGAGCGTACTCGACGCTGAGTCGGGTCGAGCGCGTCGCGCAGGCCGTCGCCGACGAAGTTGATGGCGAGCGCGATGATCGTGATCACGAGGCCCGGGAAGACGACGAGCCACCAGAGCGTGAAGCCCTCGCTCTGGCCGTCCACGATGAGCTTTCCGAGCGCCGCGTTCGGCGGCTGGATGCCGTAGCCGATGAAGGAGAGCGCTGCCTCCGTGAGGATCGCGGCAGCCGTGATGAGGGTCGTGAAGACCACGATCGGGCCGACGCAGTTCGGGAGGATATGGCGCAGGATGATGCGGAGGTCGCTCGCGCCGGCGGCCTTCGCCGCCTCGATGAACTCCTTTTCGCGCAGCGACAGGAAGAGGCCGCGGACGATGCGCGCGAGCCCCACCCAGAAGAGCAAGGCGAGGATCAGCCCGATCTTCATCGGCTGCGGGATCGTGAAGGACACCGGGCCCACGACGACCTCGGAGTCGTTCGAGCCGAAGTACACGGCCGCGGTGAGCAGGACCGCCAGGCCGGGGATGGTGAGGATGAGATCGGTGAACCGCATCAGCAGGTTGTCGACCTTTCCTCCGTAGTAGCCCGCGACCGCGCCGACCGCCGTCCCGATCGCCGTCGACAGGAGCGCGACGAAGAGCGCCACCCACAACGAGGTGCGGATTCCGTAGATGATCCGGCTCAGATAGTCGCGCCCGAGCTGGTCCGTCCCGAAGATGTGCCAGTCATCGAGTCGCGGCGACAGTGCCAAGCCGGTGGTCGGGTCGACGGTCTCGAGGTTGATCTCGTCGAACCCGTACGGTGCGAGCTGCTTCGCGAAGATCGCGACCAACCCGAACAGGCAGAGCACGATGAGGCTCACGACCGCGAGCTTGTGCCGGAAGAACCGCATACGCGCGTACTGCCACTGGCTGCGCGCCTTGAGCTCGACTCCCGACTCGTACGTGAGGTCGGCCTCCCCGGGAGGCGCGGTGCTCGGATCCGTGATGAGCGCGCCGCCACCCGCGGAAGAGGCAGACGACTGCAGCATCCCGTGCCGTGGCGCGCCGGGGTCAGTCATAACGCACCCGCGGGTCGAGATAGCCGTAGGCGATGTCGGCGATCAGGTTGAAGATGATGACCATCGTCGCCGTGATCATCAACCACGCCATGATCGGGTACGGGTCGTTGGTCCCGAGGGCTGTCACGAAGTACAGGCCCATCCCGTCGAGGGAGAACACCGTTTCGGTGATCACCACCCCGCTCAAAATAGCGCCGAAGTTGAGAGCGACGAGCGTCACGAGCGGGATGAGCGCGTTGCGGAACGCGTGCTTCATCGTCACCTTCTTCTCGGTGAGGCCCTTGGCGCGCGCGGTGCGTACGTAGTCCGAGTTCACGACCTCGAGCATCGACGCGCGCATGTACCGCGAGTACGCGGCCACGCTCGCGACCATGAGGACGAGGACCGGCAGCACGAGATGGTGCGCGCGGTCGACCCAGAACGCGATGCCCGTCCCGGGGTCGACGTCGCTGAGATTGGCTATCGGGAAGACTCGGTGCCCGGTCCACTCGTAGATGTAGACCACGCCCACCTGGAGCATCAGCGCCAGCCAGAAGAGAGGCATCGCGAGCCCCAGGAAGCTGAACGCCGTCGTCGTGTAGTCGAACGCCGAGTACTGCCGTAAGGCCGAGTACACGCCGATGCCGACGGCGACGAGGATGGCAAGCAACTCCGCCACGATCACGAGCTGCAGGGTGTTCTTCATGACGCGCCAGAGGTCCGGGAGGATCGGCTTGCTTCCGAGAAGTGTCGTGCCGAACTGATTGGTGACCGCGTCCTTCAGCCAGTACCAGTAGCGCACCGGCACCGGGTCGTTGAGGTGCTTTGCCTCCTCGACGTTGCGGATCGTCTGCTGGGAGATGTTCGGCGTGATGCGAAGAGGCGCGAGCGGGTCGCCCGACACGGCGACGAACGTGAAGGTGAGAAAGCTCGCCGCGAAGAGCACGACGATGCTGTAGAGAACCCGCCGTATCACGTACTGGAGCATCTCGCGCTCGCCTCCTCACCCGAATCGTAGAACGTCCCGCCCCCACCAGGCGGCGGGGGCGGGACGGTTACTTCTCGTACGTGTTGCTGGTGCTCCTAGACCTCTAGCTCGTGGTCCAGGTGTTGGCGTTCCACGGGGTCCCCTCGGTCGTCGTCGGCGTCCTGGGGCCCGCGACCTTCTTGGTGTGGATGACGAACACCGGGCGGACGAACATCGGGATGGACGGGATGTCCCTCGACATGATCGCCTCGGCCTGGTTGAGGAGCTTCGTGCGCTCCGCGTCGTTGAGGTTGACCGCCACCTGCTCCATGAGACGCGTCGCGCGGCGGTTGCAGTAGTTCATGTAGTTGAGCTCACCGCCACAGGCGTAGAGGTCCTTCGTCGTGATCTTCGACGACGGGGACTGCACCCAGGTGAACATGATGATGTCCCAGTCGCTCGACGGCAGCGTCGTGCCGAAGAGGAGACCGGCCGGCTGGAACCGCGGCACCAGCTCGATGCCGACGGATTTCAGCTGCCGCTGGATGATCTCGAACGTGAGGGCGCGGAGCTGGTTGCCCGCCGTGGTCGAGAAGCGGAAGCTGAGCTTGCCGACGCCCGGGCAGGAGAAGATGTCGTTGTTCCCTGCGCTCGGACGATCGGGCCCACCGGTGCAGCCCTTGCCCTTGAGGAGCGAGATCACCTTCGCCTGGCTGAACGGGTACTTCCTGTAGTGCGCCGTGTAGCCCTTCTCGAACGTCTTGAAGACGAGGCTGTTCAGGACGGGCAGGCCAGGAGCGATCGTCTGCCAGAGCGCCGAGGCGATCTGGCCGCGGTTGATGCCCTGCATGAGCGCCTGCCGCACGTACGGCTGCCGGAGCGCCGGAGCGCCCTTCGGGCCGAACTGGATGTCCAGGTGCTCGAACGAGTAGCCCGGCCTGGACTCAACACGGAAGTTCGAGTCCTTGAGGAAGTCGGCGATCTGGAGCTGGCCCTGCGGCTCCATGAGCTGACCCTCACCGGCCTTCAGTGCCTGGAAGCGCGCGTTCGTGTCGGCGATGTAGCGGAAGACGACACGGTCGAGCTTCATGACGGGGGCGGCCTTGCCGCTGAACCGCGGGTTCTTCACCACGGTCAGCTGGACGCCCTTCTGCCACGCCGAGAAGCGCCACGGACCCGACGAAACCGGGATCGAGTTCTGGAACGACTGGTTCATGTCCGGGATGGCATTCACGGTCTTCGCCTGGTAGGCGCCGGCGTTGATCAGCGACTGCCAGTCGGCGTAGACCTTCTTGAAGACGACCGTCCCGCGCTTGCCGGAGCAATTCACGGTGCGGATGTCCTCCCAGCCGGTGCGGCTCGCGACGTTGTTCTTCGGGTTGACGAAGACCTGCCACGTGGTGCGCCAGTCGTTGCACGTGACGGGCGTGCCGTCACTCCAGACCGCTTCCTGCTTGTACTGGAACTGGACCGTCAGCGGGCTCCTCTTGATGAGCTTCGGCGGGCCCGTGTACAGCCTGGTCACCCAGTTGGCGTTGTTGTCGCGAATCTGACCGCCGTACCAGATGTTGTTGATGACGAGACTGGTCGCGTACAGCTGGTTGTCGACCCAGGCGCCACGCAACGACGGCGGCTCCTGGTCGTGGATGAACACGACCGTTCCTGCCGACGCCTTCTCGGCGCCTGCTGTAGCTGCTGGCCCGACGACGAGGCTCGCGAGAATCGCGGCCGCCGCCATCAGCAGCAAGAGTGAACGCTTACGCATGTACTCCCTCCATCCGAGTGGTCCCCTACCGATCTTCACCATGGTTGAGACCCGAACCTACGGGTGCGCTAGCGGATTGGCCGACACACCAGCCACAGTCCATCGATCCAGATGCCTCCGTCGCCATGGTCAAGTGCAGGATCATACTTCTGTGACGTCAGACGTCCAATTGAGTTAGGAGGCTCGGATGCAAATTCCGCGCGCAGGGGAGAAAAGTCGCGATAGCAGCAACTTCGTCGCCGCCGAGATCGCCGGCGAACGAGCCGACGAGGCGACCGGGTTGCTCGATCGAGCCATCGGCGTCGAGTGGTACCGCGAGCATGGATCCGACGTCGACCATGCCGCGTTCTCGCTCTGCCTTCTCCGTCGTGCGCGCGCCGGAGAGAAGGGCGGGCCGCACGCCGGTGACGACGCCGTGCGCTCCGTGCTCGCCCAGGCGCGACCCGAGGCCGTTCTCTGGTTGGCCAGCCGCGCGATCTCGTACATGGACGAGACGGGCTTCCCGGAAGCCGTGGAGCCGTGGTTTCCCGACGCCGACCCGGTGCATCGCTGAAGCGACGCACCTCGCGCGCCCCGTAGCCTGGTGCGTTGCTTCAGCGATGCACCAGCCGTCCTCACCGATCGCGTCGCCACAGCAAAAGGCCGAAGGGCAATAGCGCGGCGGCCGCGAGGTAGGGCGCGAGCACGAACTGGCCGGCCTCCTCCCCGCGCACGACGCTGGGGCCGTCGCCGAGAAGCTCCCGTGCCTTGCCCGCAGCACCGACGAGCTGCGACTCTGCGTACACGGCGCCCTCCGACGATGCCGCGAGCCGGTCGAGCG
>JBGSXQ010000260.1:0-4887 GCA_041751315.1 Gaiellaceae bacterium
GCAGTGTGGCGTCCGCGTCGTCGCGACCGTGTCTGCGATGGGCGACACGACCGACGGCCTGCTCGAGCTCGCCCGCCAGGTCTCGCCACAGCCGCACCCGCGGGAGCTCGACATGCTCCTCTCCACCGGGGAGCGCATCGCCTGCGCGCTCGTCGCGATGGCGGTGCACGACCTCGGCTACGAGGCAGTCTCGTTCACCGGCTCGCAGGCCGGGATCATGACCGACCCCGTGCACACGAAGGCGAAGATCCGCGAGATCACGCCGGTACGCGTCGTCGAAGCGCTCGACCAGGGACGGATCGTGCTCGTCGCCGGGTATCAGGGCTTCTCGCGCGACACGATGGACGTGACAACGCTCGGTCGGGGAGGCACCGACGCGACCGCGGTCGCGCTCGCCGCGGCGCTGGGCGCGTCGTGCGAGATCTACTCCGACGTCGAGGGCGTCTTCACGGCCGATCCGCGCATCGTCCCGGACGCGCGCAAGCTCGATCGCATCTCCTACGAGGAGATGCTGGAGATGGCGGCCTCCGGCGCGAAGGTGCTCATGCTGCGCGCGGTGGAGATCGCCCGCAACGAGCAGGTCCCCATCCACGCCCGCTCGACCTTCTCGACGGAGCCTGGAACCTGGGTTCAGGACACGGGTCCCGAGCGCGCGATCGTATCGGCCGTGACCCACTCGGAGGACGAGGTGCTCTTCGACCTTCGCGGAGTACCCGACGAGCCGGGGTCGGCGGCGACGATCTTCGAATCGATCGCTGCCGAGCACGTCAACGTCGACACCATCCTCCAGAACGTCGGCCACGAGACCGCCGAGGTGTCCTTCTCCGTCCCGCAGGAGGACGTGCCTGCCACACGGCGCGCGCTCGATCGGGCGCAGGAGATGCTCGGGCCGCTGCGCATCGAGGAGATCGCCGACTTGGGCAAGGTCTCGCTCGTCGGCGCGGGCATGCGGTCGCATCCCGGCGTCGCGGCGCGGATGTTCCGGACGCTCGCCGACGAGGCGATCAACCTGCGGATGATCTCGACCTCTCCCATCAAGGTCTCGTGCCTCATCGCGCGCGACGACGTCGCGCGAGCGGTGCGCGCGCTGCACGACGCCTTCTCGCTCGTCGACGAGTAGTCTCTCCCGCGCGCATGAGCGAAACGCACGAGACGCCCGCAGCGCGCTCGCAGAGCCGCGGTCGCTCGATCGGAATGTGGATGGCGCTCGTGCTCGCCGGGCTGCTGCTCCTGCTGAGCCTCTATGCGGTGTGGGTGAGCCGCGTCGTCCTCGACGAGGACGTGTTCGTCGACACGAGCGCCGACCTCATCGCAGACGACGCGATCCGCGACGCGGTGGCCACACGCGCGGTGAACGAGCTCTTCGACAACGTCGACATCCGATCGGAGATCGAGGGCCAGCTTCCGGAGGACTTCAAGGGCCTCTCGGGGCCGGCGACCGCAGGGCTGCGGCAGGCGTCCTATCGACTCATCGATGAGGCACTCCAGCAACAGGCGTTCCAGAGCCTGTGGACGCTCGCGATGACGCAGACCCACCGTGCGTGGATCGCGACGGTCAACGACGACCTGCCCGCAGTGTCGACGCAAGGGGGAGTCGTCACGCTCGAGCTCGAGGCGATCATCCTCGCCGCTGCCGACCGGATCGGCGTCCGCGATCAGGTGGAGGCCCAGCTACCCGACGACGTCGGCAGCATCGTGCTTCTCGAGTCGGAGGAGCTCGACGCCGCCCAGGCGGCGTTCCGGATCCTCGACACGCTGGCCTGGCTCCTGCCCTTGCTCACTCTCGCAGCGTTCGCGTTCGCGATCTGGCTGGCGCGGGATCGCCGAAAGGGCGTCTTCGAGCTGGGCATCGTCGTCTTCGTGACCGCGCTCGTCGGCATCGTCGCGACCCGGCTCGCCGGCAACTACGTGGTCGAGACTCTCGCGACCACGAGCGAGACGCGGCTCGCGTCGCTGAACGCCTGGCTGGTCCTCACGGAGCTCCTCCGCGTGTCGTTCCGCTGGTTCGTCGTGCTCGGCCTGGTGTTCATGCTCGCCGCCTGGCTCGCAGGCCCGAGGTCGCAGGCGCGCTCGGCGCGGGGATTCCTCGCCCCCGCGCTACGCGGGCGCGTGTGGGCGTACGTCGTACTCGCAATCGTCGTCGTCATCCTCCTGCTCTCGGGGCAGGTGAACGACTCGACACGGCTTCTCTTCATCGCAGTGGTCGCGGCACTCGGCGCCGCCGGGATCGAGCTCCTGCGCAGGCAGACGCTCGAGGAGTTCCCCGACGCCCAGGCATCGACGCTGCTCGCAGACGCGCGCGCACGCCTGACGGGCTGGTGGGAGGCGCAACAGGCATCGTCCATGCGGGTGAAGCCGGCGGCGCCACAAGCGGCAACGGACGTGACCACACGTCTCGCATCGCTCTTCGACCTGCATTCGCAGGGTGCGTTGACGGACGACGAGTACGCAGCCGCGAAGGCGCGCGTCCTGGCCGGCGAGTAGCAGGCTCCTCGCGACGCACGCCGAACTTCGCGGCGTGGGCTCCGGTGGCGACAACTACGTGGTCGAGGCGCTGGTCGCGGGCGCCATCTGGCTTGCCGTCATCGTCCTCGTCCGCTTCGCCCTGCGATTCCTGTTCGGCCGCTACGAGCGCCGGCTCGCGGAGCAGGATCCTGCCGCCGCAGCCCGCAAGCGCACGACCTTCGGCTTCCTCCTTCGCGTCGTCATCGCCCTCGTCGCGCTGGTCGGGCTCTGGAGCGTGCTCTCGAACTTCCCGGCCACGCAGCAGGTCGCGAGCGCCTTCCTCGCGTCGAGCGCCGTCCTGGCCGTCATCGCCGGCCTCGCGCTGACGACGCCTCTCGGCAACCTCGGATCGGGGGTCCTCCTCGCCTTCACCCAGCCCGCCCGGCTCGGAGATCGCATCACGATCGGCGAGCACACCGGGATCGTCGACGAGATCTCGCTCTCCTATACCGCGCTCGCGACCGACGAGGGCCGCCGCATCTTCGTGCCGAACACGACGATGGTCTCGACGATCCTCGTCAACCGCTCGGTCGCCGATCCGCGACGACTCGTGACCGTGGATCTTCCGGTTCGCCTCGGTGCGTCACTCTCGAGCGCACGCCGCATCACCCTGGAGGCGGTCGGCCGTGTCCCGCAGGGCGAGGAGCTCGCGATCTACGTGCAGGTCGGCGAGCTGACCGACAGCACGGCCTGGCTCCGCGTGGTCGCGTACGCGCCGTTCGGCTCCGACGTGTCCCAGGTCGCGAGCGAGATCCGCGAGCAGGCGGTCACCGCGCTCGGTGAGGCCGAGCTGCTTCCGGTCTAGGAGCCTGTCCGGAAAGTGGTCACGGTGGATGACACGCGGCACGTGCCGCGAGGCGCCGTGCGCTTTCTCAGACGCAGTCCTTCAGTCCTTGCGCCTCCGGGAGCGACTCGAGCTTCTTGAGCGTGTTGTTCTCGATCTGGCGGATGCGCTCGCGCGTTACCCCGAATGCCTGCCCGACCTCTTCGAGCGTGCACGGCTGCGAGCCGTCGAGCCCGTAACGGAGCTCGATCACGCGACGCTCGCGGTCGGGCAGCGTCGCCAACGCGAGCTCGACGTCCTCCCGCCGTAGCGAGAGCGACGTCGTGTCGAATGGCGACTCGGCCTGCTCATCCGGCACGAAGTCACCGAGCGAGGAGTCGTCCTCCTCGCCGATCGGCTTCTCGAGCGAGATCGGCAGCTGCGACATGCGCAGGATCTCGCGCACCTCGTCGGTGGCGATCTCGAGCTCCTCGGCGATTTCTTCCGGCAGCGGCTCGCGACCGAGGCGCTGCACGAGCTGGCGCTCCATGTGCACGACTTTGTTGAGCTTCTCGACCATGTGCACCGGGATGCGGATCGTGCGAGCCTTGTCTGCGATGGCACGCGTGACCGCCTGGCGGATCCACCACGTGGCGTACGTCGAGAACTTGAAGCCACGGCGGTAGTCGAACTTCTCCACGGCGCGGATGAGGCCGAGCGAGCCCTCCTGGATGAGATCCAGGAACGAGAGCCCGCGCCCGAGGTAGCCCTTCGCGATCGAGACGACGAGGCGCAGATTCGCCTCGATCATGTGCTGCTTCGCGAGCATGTCGCCCCGCTCGATCGCCTTCGCGAGGGAGACCTCCTGGTCGGCGGTCAGGAGCGGAACTTTGCCGATCTCGCGGAGGTACAGCCGCAGCGAGTCGAGCGACGGCTCGACCGAGAGATCGAGCTTGGCCTCGACCTTCTCCTCCTCGGCGGCCACGGGCTCGGCGTGCGGCAGATCCTTGTGCTCCTCGCCTTCGTGCAGCTCGATGGCATGGTCTATGAGGTAGGCGTAGAAGTCCTCGACCTGTTCCTTCGTGAGCTCGACGTCGTCGAGCCCGGACACGACCTCGTCATAGGTGAGGAAGCCCTTCTCGAGCCCTTGCTCGACCAGGCGATGGAGCTCCTCGACCTCGGGAAGGGCGATATCGACAGACAGCATGGGCTGGGCTCTCTCCTCTCACGCTCGAACGGGATACCGACCTTCCGACCTGCATGAGGCGACCGCCTGCCGCCCCGGCTCCACCACCAAAGCGCGCGGATCGTAGTCCGAAAAGGACAGTTAGGGAAGAGGTCCGGGTGGTTAACCTGAGGGTTCGTACGGGATGGCACGAAGCTCGCCGACGAGCTCGCCGCGCGAGTTCGTGACCTGCGCGTCTCCCAGCCCGCCCGCGTCGAGACCCAGGCCCGCGAGAAACAGTGCAAGCGCGGGGCCGAGCGGACGGTATGCCCCGTCCTCGACCTTCAGGGCGATGCCAAGTCCATCGCGGCTCGCGCACAGCAGGCCCTCCGCACCACCCTTCGCGACCCAACCGTCACCGAGGCGCATGAGCTCGGTGTCGGGCTCGGCGTCG
>JBGSXQ010000261.1:0-4889 GCA_041751315.1 Gaiellaceae bacterium
GCCCGACATGGCAACGAGCCGCTCCACCGCGGCGGCAACGTCCTCGCGCGCGATGGCTCGTCCCCACGCATAGGCACGCGTGCGCCCGTCGCCGAAGACACGCCGTGCGACCACGAGCCCTGCCTCACCCTCCGGTCGCAGCTCGGCGAGTGCGGCGAGCTCCTCGTCGTCGAAGAAGCCGTCGGGGACGTCGAGCTCCGCCTCGACGTATGCCTCCGTTCCCTCGGAGCCAACCGCAGAGGCATCCGCCCGCGCACCGAGGAGCAGCCCGATCGCCTGGGCGAAGATCGTCTTGCCCGCTCCCGTCTCGCCGGTGACGGCATTCAGGCCCGGCCCGAACGTCAGCTCAGCCTCGCGGATGAGGACGAGGTTCTCGATCCGGAGGCGCCGAAGCATCGCCGACGACAGTAACCGACAGGACCGCGCGGTAGGCTCGCCGTCGCCGAGATGTCACGAATCGCGATACGAGATCTCGCGATCGTGCTCGCGGCCTCCTGGGTCGTACGAGCCGCCTTCGTGATCGCAATCGGCGGCGACGCTCACTCCCTCGACGTCGACTACTGGCGCGGCGCGCTGTCAGCACAGGACGAAGGCCGCAACCCGTACGAGACCGGCGTGCTCAACTGGCCGCCGCTCTGGCTCATGGTCATCGTCGCAGTCGACTACGTCACGGGCGCGCTCGCCGTCGACTTCTGGAGCGGGCTTCGCGTATACCTCGTTTTCGTCGAGTCGGTGCTGGTCGTCGCCCTCTACTTCATGTTGCTGTCGATCGGCGCGGGCCGCAGCGCGGTCCGGCGCGCATTGCTCGTCGGCATCGCGCTCAACCCCGTGGCGATCATCCTGATCTGCCAGCACGGAAACAGCGACGTGCAGGTTGGGCTCTTCGTGACCCTAGCCATGGCCGCCCTCGCCGCGCACCAGCGATCCCGTGACGTCCTCACGTGGCTCGCGGGATGCCTCTTCATCGGGCTCGGCGTCCTCGCGAAGACGGCACCGCTCGTGCTCGCCCCGCTTCTTGTCCCCGGCGCTCGGCTCATCTCGTGGTCGGGGCGGCTGCTAGGCCTCGCGCTCCTCCTCGGCCCGGCGGCACTCGGCGTGGGCGTGATCCTGGCGCTGGCTCCGAGCGCAGTGCTCGAGCACGTGCTCGGCTACCGCTCGACGCGAGGGTTCTTCGGGCTCTCGGGGATGGTGACCGAATGGGCCGTGTACGACGTGCGCTTCGCGGTCGTGACTGCGGGTGCAGTCGTCGCGCTGGCGGGACTGCTCGCGCTCTGGCGGCGCTCGCCGCACGATCGGAGCACGGCCTTCCTCGCCGGAGCCGCCATCCTGATCGTCGCCGTCGTGTGGCTGGTGGAGATGTTCGACCGGTTGACGAGCATCGACGCGCGCACGCGATACGCGACCGGGTTCACACTGGCCGTGGCGGCGCTCGTCGTCTGGCTTTGCTACCGGCTCTGGCGCGAGCCCCCGCTCGCTCCGCCGCAGCTGTTCCTGCTCGTCTCGGTGATCTTCATGACGGTGGTCGCGTTCGGGCCGGGCTACGGCGCGCAGTACGCGTACTGGTTCATTCCCGCACTCATCGGAACCTATGTGCTCCTCGACGGCCGCTGGCGATCGCTCCTCCGCGTCGCGTGGGTGGTGGCCGCGCTCACGTACGGGATCGAGTACGGCGTCGTTTCGTTCCTCGGTGCGTGGGCGGTAGCGATGTTCGGAAGCGTTAGCTGGATGGTCGAGCTCGGCGAGTACCTGAGCGTGCCGGAGCGCTGGGTGATCTTCCGCATCCCGCTCTTCGTCGTGTACCTCGTCGTCATCGCCGAGGGGATCGGGCGACTTGCCCGACCGCGGGAGCTTCGCTAGGAGGCGAAGCTCTGCCGATAGCGGCGGACGAACGTCGCTTCGGGAAGCGTGGCGAGGAGCGAGCGCTCGTCGGCGATCCGCACGACTGCCCGCTCCGCCTTCGCGAGCGACGACACACGGTGGCCGTCGACGAGCACACCCGCCTCCACATCGGCGGAGCGGTTCCACACGATCACGTCGGATCCCGGAGGGACGACGAGCGGTCGTGCGCGGAGCGAGTGGGCGGCGACGTACGTGAGCGCGATGGCTTCGAGGCCCCACATGAGCACAGGGCCTCCGTTCGAGAGGTTGTACGCGGTCGAGCCCGACGGCGTCGAGCAGATGATCCCGTCGCAGGGCTGGCGACCGAGCTCCTCACCGCCGACCGCGAGCTCGAGCTCGATCATGCGGCCGAGCGAGGCGCTCGAGACGACGACGTCATTGACCGCCACCGTGCGACCGTCCGGATGCTCGAGCTCGAGCGTGGGCAACTCGACGACGTCGTACTCGCCCGCGAACACGCGTCCGAGCCCAGCCTCGAGATCGCGCTTGCCCATCGAGCTCAGGAACCCGACCCGCCCGAAATTGACACCGATGACCGGTATACCCGTGCCGAGGAACCGCGTCAGTGCGCGCAGGACGGTCCCGTCGCCGCCCAGCACGACCACGATGTCGGCCGACGTTTCGTCGGCAGAGGCATCGAGGCCGGCCTTCTCCGCCTCGCCGGCAGCGAACACGAGCTCGACACCGAGCTCCTGCGAGACGGCCTGGAGCCGCGCGAGCCCTGAGCCGATCTGCCCTGGCGTGCCGTGGGTGACGACAGCCGCTCGACTGACGCGCTCACCCGACGGCATCGGAGATCCAGCGGTCGATGTCATCAGGATTCGGTTCGCCGGGTCGGTGCTCGAGGTGGACGAAGAACTCCCGGTTCCCCTTGGGCCCGGGCAGCCCCGAGTCTACGACTCCCGCCGTGACGGCACCCCAGGCGCGTGTCGCCTCGACGACCTTCTCGAGCACGGCCCGATGCACCGCGCTGTCGCGGACGACGCCCTTCCCGACATCGGCGCGGCCCGCCTCGAACTGCGGTTTCACGAGGAGGAGCGCCTCCCAGCCTGCTGTCGCGAGCGCCAGTACCGGCGGTAGGGCCTTCGTCACGCTGATGAACGAGACGTCGCAGACGACGCGCTCTGGCGCGAACGGAAGCTCGGTGAGCGCGCGTGCATTCACGCGCTCGAGCACGGTGACGCGCGGATCGCTGCGAAGTCGTGGGTGAAGCTGGCCGTAGCCGACGTCGATCGCGACAACACGGGCTGCCCCCGCCTGCAGCAGGCAGTCGGTGAAGCCGCCGGTCGAAGCGCCGACGTCCGCGCAGTCTCGACGCAGAACATCCACGCCCAGCATGTCGAGCGCGTGTTGCAGCTTCTCTCCACCACGCGAGACGAAGCGCGGCGGGCGTTCCACCTCGAGCTCGACGTCCTCAGATACCTGCTCGCCCGGCTTCGAGTGCCCGCAGACGAGGCCCGCGAGAACGAGAGCCTGCGCCTGCGAGCGCGTCTCCGCAAGCCCGCGCTCGACGAGGACGACGTCGAGCCGCTTCTTCACGGGAGCGAGGTTAGACGCTCAGCCCGCGCTGACTCGACGTGCCCCGATGAGCCTGGCGCCGTAGTTCGTCCTCTCCAGGCGCACCACTTCGACGTGACGCCCCGTCTGCGGCGCGTGCACCATCCGTCCGCGTCCCACGTAGAGACCGACGTGGCCGAGGCCTTCGAAGAAGAGGATGTCGCCCGCCCGCATGCGAGACTCCGGAACCCGTCTCCCCTCGCCGTAGAGCGCGTACGAGTTGTGCGGGAGGTCGACTCCCACGCGTCCATACGCCCAGCGCACGAGGCCCGAGCAGTCGAATCCGGTGCCCGGCGACGTCCCTCCCCAGCGATACGGGGTGCCGACCGCGTCGAGCGCGATCTCAACGGCCCGTTCGGCCTTCGTCGGCCCGAGAGCAGCCGACGGCGCGATACGAGCCGGGCGCTCGCTCTCGTCGCGTACGGCTCCGGCGGGCACTGCGCCCAAGCCGGCCAGAACGACCGCCAGGGCGAACGTGAACAGGCGGCTGCGGGAGCGGGTCGGCATAGAGAGGAGAAAGACGGTCGCGCCGCGCGCGAGAACGTTCGTGCACGACACACCTGATCTGTTCTGAAGAGCTCAGGGTAGCCGGAACATCGGCTGCGTCCATCCCTCAACCGGTGCGAACGGCAAGCACGTCGACCAGATCCTCGAGAACGCTCGTGTCCGAAGACAACTGGGAGAGGTGCAAGCGCGCACGCGAGGCAGTCTGGTCCGCGAGCTGCGACGCGCGCTGCGCGCCGAGGCGCTCGACGGAGCCATCGCGGTCGAGGAGGTCGTCAACCACTTGGAAGAGGAGGCCGACGTCATCTGCGAACGCGAGCCACGGTTCACGCTCTCCATGGCCGACACCCGCAATCTCGAGACCCGTGCGCACCGAAGCGACGAACAGGCGGCCGGTCTTCAGACGGTGGAGCTCCTCGAGATCACCGGCCTCGTCCGTGACGTCGCGGTACTGGCCGCCGATCATGCCCAACGTCGCGTCGACGAGCTCACGCGCGATCGCGCTCGAGTCGTACGTCAGCGCAAGGCCGATCGCCTGGGCGAGCAACGCGTCGCCCGCAAGCAGCGCGACGCCCTCTCCGAACGCGACGTGTGCGCTCGGGCGACCGCGGCGCTCGTCGTCGTCGTCCATCGCGGGCAGGTCGTCGTGGACGAGCGAGAACGTGTGAACGAGCTCGATGGCTGCAGCAGCCGGTAGCGCCTGCCCTATATCACCGCCCGCTGCCTCGGTCACGGCCAGACAGAGCACCGGGCGCACGCGCTTGCCGCCCGACTCGAGCGCATAGCGCAACGCCTCGTCGAGCTCCCCGAGCTCCGGAGCGAAGCTGAGCGTGCGCAGATACGCCTCGACGGCGTCGCGCAGGTCGTCAGCCGGGCGCATCCGCCAGGGTCCGAGCGCGCGTCAGCTCGGCCTCGATCTGGCGCGCGAG
>JBGSXQ010000262.1:0-4428 GCA_041751315.1 Gaiellaceae bacterium
CAGCCGACGGGGCGATCAGCGGAGAGGGAGGGATTCGAACCCTCGACGAGCGGATTACCACCCGTAACGCCTTAGCAGGGCGCCGCCTTCAGCCACTCGGCCACCTCTCCAGGGTCGCTCAGGATATCGGACGCTCTGGCCGGCTCCTGCAGTCGCGCGCGGCTACCCTATGCCGTCCACGGAGGGGTGCCGGAGCGGTCGAACGGGGCGGTCTCGAAAACCGTTAAGGGTGCAAGCTCTTCCAGGGTTCAAATCCCTGCCCCTCCGTCCACCTCTTCACGCTACGTCGTGCGTGGTCGCACGGTGTCGCAGATGAGTGGACGGGCAGTCTCGCCAGGGCCGAGACGGGAATGACGACGATCACGCGAGCAGGCTAATCGTGGATGCGGGCGATGAGGTCCTCGCGCTTGAGGACCTTGACGTCGAGCCCGGCGAGGCGGACGTCGTAGCCGCAGTCCCGCGGATACAGCACCTTGTCTCCGGCTTCGACGCCGTTCACGTCCGCGCCCACAGCGGTGACGATCCCCGTGCGGCAAGGTGCCGCTTCGGCCGCCGATGCCGGCAGGATGAGCCCCGCCCGCGTCTCCGCCTCGTCCGAGACGGGTTGGACGACGACGAAGTCGTCGAGCGGCTCGAGCGTCGCGTCGATGCTGCGGGACTCCTCGATCACGGCGTTAACGATACGCCCAGAGCCGCGACCTCGGTGGCGGGCTGTGGATCAGTGCCTGGCACTGAACCGTCAAGAGTCAATGCCGATTCGTCCACAGGCGGTTCCTACAGGCGGCCGGCCTGGACGATTCGCTGCAGGAACTGCTGCGTCCTCGCCTCGCGCGGTGCGCCGAAGATCTCTTCTGGTGCGCCCTGCTCGAGGATGACGCCGGCGTCGAGGAAGCACACGCGGTTCGCGACGTCGCGCGCGAACCCCATCTCGTGCGTGGCGATGAGCATCGTCATCCCCTCGGCTGCCAGCTCGCGGATCACCTCGAGCACCTCCGCGACGAGCTCGGGATCGAGCGCGCTCGTCACCTCGTCGAGGAGGAGCAGCCCCGGCTGCATCGCGAGCGCGCGGATGATCGCGACCCGCTGCTGCTGGCCGCCGGAGAGCCGGTCCGGGTACTCCTCGCGCTTGTCCGCGAGCCCGAAGCGGGCGAGCAGCTCGTCGGCTCGGCTCTCGGCTTCCGCGCTCGACAGCCCGAGCGCCTTGCGCGGCGCGAGGGTGATGTTCGCGAGCACCGACATGTGCGGGAAGAGGTTGAAGGACTGGAAGACGATCCCGATCCCGCGCCGCAGCGCGTTCACGTCGACCCCGCGCGCCGTGATCTCGTCGCCGCGCACGATGATCCGCCCCGCGTCGATCGGCTCGAGCAGGTTCACGCAGCGCAGGAGGGTCGACTTGCCGGAGCCGGATGCCCCGATGAGGCAGACCACCTCGTGCTCGGCGAGCGTGAGGTCGATTCCGCGAAGCACCTCCAGCTTCCCGAACGTCTTGTGGATGCCTTCGAGGACGAGAGCCGGCGCCTCGGTCACGGCACGCCTCCCGCGAGCTGCCGACGCCGATCGCGCGCGATGAGCCAGTCCGTGAAGCGTGTCAGCGGGATCGTCAGCGCGAGAAAGAGGATCGCGGTGCAGATATAGGGCGTGTAGTTGAACGATCCCGCGACGTCGATCTGCGACTGCCGGAACGCCTCGACGACGCCGAGCAGCGCGACGAGCGCAGTGTCCTTCTGCAGGCCGATGAAGTCGTTCAGGAGCGGCGGTACGACACGGCGCACCGCCTGCGGGACGACGACGTACCGAAGTGCCGCGTAGCGACTCAGTCCGAGCGAGCGCGCCGCGGCCTCCTGGCTCGGGTGCACGGACTCGATCCCCGCCCGGTAGACCTCCGACACGTACGCCGAATATACGAGGACGAGCGCCACCGTCCCCCAGAAGAGCGGGGATGTCGGCACACCGGGAAGCTGGAGTGCGGTGATGCCGAACCCGAGGATGTAGACGAGCAGGATGGTCGGCAGCCCGCGGAAGAAGTCCGAGTAGATCGTCGCGAGCGCGCGGATCGGGAAGAACACCGGCCCCGGAAGGCCGCGCAGGAGCGCGATCACGAGGGCGAAGACCAGGATGAACACCTCGGCGATCAGGAAGATCCTCACGTTGATGAGGAACGCCCGTGCGATGTCCGGGAACGACTCGCTGAAGATGTCCGGGTTGAAGAACGCCTGCTTGACGTCGGGCCAGCCCGCGGCGTTGACGACGGCGAAGACGATCACCCCGACGAAGACGAGCGTCGAGAGCGTGGCAACGGCGACCGCCCGGCTTCCGCCGGGCGACGCCGATCCGATGATGCGTGAGCCTCTGCCGCTGGTCAGCGCGCTACCGGAGGTCCGGCGCGCCCGCCTGCGCGAGGTACGTCCGCTGAAGCCGCTTCATGGTGCCGTTCGCCCACAGCCTGTGGAGCGCGCGGTTCACGCAGCGCGTGAGCGTGTTCCCCTTCTGGAACACCATGCCGAACTGCTCGCGCACGCCGCGCTGCGGGAGCTTGCCGACGATCTCGCCGTCGTCCAGCTGTACGGCGACGACGAAGAATGCGGTCGGAAGGTCGACGACGATGCCGTCGATCTGCCCGGCGTTGAGCGCCGAGATCGCGTCGTTGTTCGAGTCGTACACAGCCGCGCTCTGGGAGGGCAGGATGATGTTCTCGATGTACTCGTAGCTCGTCGTCCCGACCTGCGCGCCGAGCTTGAAGGGCCGCAGGCCCGCGACCGTGCCGACGCGGGTGATCGGAGTTCCCGCGTTCCCGACGACGGCCTGATTCACGAAGTAGTAGGAGTTCGAGAACGAGACGTTCTTCGCACGCTCCTTGCGGAACGAGACCTGCGCCATGTACCAGTCGAACGGCTTCTTACCGGGGCGGAAGGAGTTCGAGAAAGGCACCGCGCTCCACGAGACCTGGCTCTTCGAGAAGCCGAGCTGCTTCGCCACGGCGTACGCGACGGCGGACTCGTACCCCTTGCCGCTGGCCGGGTTCGATACCTCCCACGGCTTCTTCGCGGCGCCGCCCCACCACGGCGGGAAGGCGGGGTTGTCGGTGGCGAGGCTCAACCGCCCGTCGTTGACGAGGTTGAGGTTCGCCTTCGCGCAACTGCCGGACTGCACGGCCTCGGCCGGCGTTCCGGTCGCCGTCGCCGCGAGCACGAGGGCAATAGACGTCAGGACAACACCCAAGATCGCTGCGCGCATCGCTACTCCACTCCTCGAGGCGGGGGCTTGGCTCTTTGCCGCGCGAGCGTACCACTGCATTCTGTATAGCGTGCGGCCTATGGCCAGCCCGTGCCTCTCGCAGCACGGCATCCGCTGAAACGCGGATTCCGTGCGCGGAGATCCCTGAAGCGCAGCTGCTCCGCAGCTGCGGGTCGCATCCACACGGCAAGCGCTAGCGTGACGCGCATGGCGAGCCCTTACATCGAGCTCGAGGTGGGGGAGCGCATCGTCAAGCTGACCAACCCCGACAAGGTGCTCTTCCCGAAGGCGCGCAAGACGAAGCGCGACCTCGCGGAGTACTACATCGCGGTGGGGGAGGGGATCGTTCGCGCGTTGTACGAGCGCCCAACCCAGCTTCGTCGCTTTCCCGACGGCGTGACCGGCGAGGCGATCTACCAGAAGCGCGTGCCGGAGAAACGCCCGGAGTGGGTGGAGGCAGCGCGCGTCACCTTTCCATCCGGCCGGCACGCCGACGAGCTCTGCGTCACCGAGCTCGCGCAGGTGATCTGGGCGGCCAATCTCGCAGTCGTCGACTTCCATCCGTGGCCGTCGCGACGCCGCGACACCGAGCACCCGGACGAGTTGCGGATCGACATCGACCCGCAGCCGGGCACGACGTTCCGCGACGGCAAGAAGGTCGCGGCGCTCGTGCGCGAGGTGTTCGACGAGATCGGCTACACGGGCTGGCCCAAGACGTCCGGGAACCGTGGCATCCACGTCTTCTGCCGGATCGAGCCGAGCTGGGAGTTTCCGGTCGTCCGCCGTGCGGCACTCGCGTTCGCGCGCGAGGTCGAGCGGCGGCTGCCGAAGAAGGTCACGACCGCGTGGTGGAAGGAGGAGCGAGGAAAGCGTGTCTTCATCGACTACAACCAGAACGCGCGCGATCGTACGGTCGCGTCGGCGTATTCGGTGCGCGGGCGTCCGGACGCGACGGTCTCCGCTCCGGTCACCTGGGACGAGCTTCCCGACGTGGCGACCGAGGACTTCTCGATGGCGACGATGCCGGAGCGTTTCGCGAGACTCGGCGACGTGCACGCGGGCATCGACGATGCCGTGTGCGACCTGCGCGTCCTGCTCGAGTGGGTCGAGCGCGAGGAGAAGGAGAGCATCGGGGAGGCTCCGTATCCGCCGAACTTCCCGAAGATGCCCGGCGAGCCTGCGCGAGTGCAGCCG
>JBGSXQ010000263.1:0-6160 GCA_041751315.1 Gaiellaceae bacterium
ACTTCTCAATGAGGACGCGCATCCGATAAAGGGCCTTCCCCTCGAGTTGGCGCACCCGTTCTCGGGGCAGGTGGAGCACGTGGCCGATCGCCTCGAGCGTCCAGGGCTCGCCCTCGAAGCCGAACCGCAGCTCGAGGATGCGCCGCTCGCGCTCGGGGAGCGCATCCAGCGCCCGCCGGATGCTCTGCCGGCGTAGCGACTCCTCCGCCTCGTCGAACGGATCGGCTGCCTCGCGGTCGGCGAAGAGATCGCCGAGCTCACCCTCGTCGTCTGCGCCTACCGTTTGGTTCAGCGAGACCGAAGCGTGGGCGGCACCGAGCGCCTCGTCGACGTGCTGGAGCGGCAGGCCCGTTGCCTCGGCGAGCTCCTCCTTCGTCGCCTCGCGCCCGAGCTCGACCTCGAGCCGGCGTGCGGCACGGGAGAGCTTCTGCTGGCGTTCGACGACATGGACGGGCACACGGATGGTTCGTGCGTGATTCGCCACTGCACGCTGCACCGACTGCCGAATCCACCACGTGGCGTACGTCGAGAACTTGAACCCGCGGCGCCAGTCGAACTTCTCGACCGCGCGGTTCAGTCCCAGCGTTCCCTCCTGGATCAGGTCGAGGAAGGGGACGCCAAGCCCGCGGTAGCCCTTGGCGATCGACACGACGAGCCGGAGGTTCGACTCGATCATCACGCGCTTCGCGACCGGGTCGCCGCGCTCGATGCGCTTCGCGAGCGACACCTCCTCGGCCGCCGTCAGGAGCTTGTGGCGCCCGACGTCCGCGAGGAACAGCTGGAGGCTGTCGGCAGCACCCGAAACGGGGCCGGCCTCGTACTTCTGAGCGGCCTCTTCCTCCTTCTCGGCGTCTGCGTCCGGCTGCGTGATCTCGATGTTGTGCGCCTCGAGCTCGCGCTGGAGCAGTTCGGCATCCTCTTCACCGATGTCGTGCTCGAGCACGAACGCTTCGAGCTCGGGGGCCTCGAGCTGGCCTCCGTGCTCCTCGGCGCGCTCCATGAGCGCCTTGACGTGCTCCGATTCAAAGAGTTCCATGAGCTGGTTTTGCGTCAACGTCGTGTGTCAGTCCTTTCGAATCTCGTACGGCAGTGCGACAAACTTACGGAGTTTACGAAGAATTTGCGTCTGTTTCCAGGGTTAACCGATTTGGGTGAGTGTCACAAGCTCGTAACGTTCCTACCCCATCTGTGTATTCCGTCGCTGGAGTCGCAGCGGTTCATATGGGCAAGAGCGTCTGGAGCCTGATCGGCTTACTCCACCTGAGACGTTGCTGCCCCGGCGCAAGTTAGATCATGACCGGTTCTGTGGACGGCGCAAACCCCTCTGCGAGAGGCTTTACTCGCTCTTAGCGCGTCTTTCCGCGAGGAGCTCGACGGCTCGCTCGAGCGTGATGGCGTCTGGAGTGTCGCCCCGACGGAGACTCGCGTTCGTGTCTCCGTCGGTGACATATGGCCCGAAACGGCCTTCCTTGACGACGATCGCTCTCTCGCTGGCGGGATCGACCCCCAGCTCCTTCAGCGGTCCACGCGCCGCGCGCCGTCCTCGCCTCCGCGGAGGCTCGGCGAGGAGCGCTTTTGCCTGCTCGAGAGTCACGACGAAGAGCTGTTCCTCGCTCTCGAGCGAGCGCGACTCCGAGCCTCTCTTGATGTAGGGCCCGTACCGTCCGTTTTGGGCGGTGACCTCCTCACCGTCGAGCTGGCCGACGACGCGCGGCAGCGAGAGGAGCCGAAGCGCGTCCTCGAGCGCGACCGTCTCGGGAGACATCGTCGAGAACAGCGAGGCGGTCCTCGGCTTCTCCTCGGATCCCTCGGGAAGGACCTCGGTGACGTACGGGCCGTAGCGACCTGCACGCACGACGATCTCCGTTCCCGTAGCCGGGTCGACCCCGAGCGGCTTGTTGTCGGGCTGAGCGAGCAGCTCCGCGACCTTCTCGGGCGTGAGCTCGTCCGGTGGCAGATCGGTGGGCAGGCTCACGCGCTGATCGCCGCTCTCGATGTAGGGCCCGTAGCGTCCGACCCGTACGACGGCTTCGCTACCGGGGATCGGGATCGAGTTGACGGCACGCGCGTCGATCTCGTCGAGGTGGTCGGTGACGAGGTGATGAAGTCCGGGGTCGCCGTCTTCTCCGAAGTAGAACCGCGTCAGCCAGGCGACGCGATCCTGCTCGCCGGCCGCGATGCGATCGAGATCGTCCTCCATGCGCTTCGTGAAGTCGAAGTCCACGAGCTGCTCGAAGTGGAGCTCCAGCAGGTTGACGACAGAGAACGCAGTGAAGGTCGGAACCAGCGCGGTTCCCTTCTTGAAGACGTAGCCGCGGTCGACGATCGTCGAGAGGATTGCGGCATAGGTCGATGGGCGTCCGATGCCTCGTTCCTCGAGCGCCCGCACGAGCGTTGGTTCCGTGTACCGGGCGGGAGGCTGCGTGGCGTGCCCATCGGGCTCGAGCGTCTGCAGCGACACGCCTTGCCCGACCTGGAGGTTCGGGAGAATGCGCTCCTCGTCATCCTCACTCGGCTCGTCCTTGCCAGGCTCGTAGGCGGCGAGGAAGCCGCGGAAGGTGATGACCGTCCCGGAGGCGCCGAACTCGACGTCCTCGTCGTTCGTGCTCGTCGCTCCGATGCGAAGCGACACCGTCTGGCCGCGAGCGTCTTCCATCTGCGATGCGAGAGTGCGCTTCCAGACCAGGTCGTAGAGCGCCAGCTCGTCGCGGTTCAACTCGCGCTGGAGGTCCTTCGGTGTTCGGAACGTCTCGCCGGCCGGCCGGATCGCCTCGTGGGCCTCCTGCGCATTCGCGACGGCGCGGCCGTAGAGGCGCGGCTTCTCCGGCACGTGATCCTCGCCGAAGAGCTCGCGAACCTGCGCGCGCGCCGCCTGGATCGCGGACTCGGAGAGCGTCGTCGAGTCCGTGCGCATGTACGTGATGTATCCGGCTTCGTAGAGCTTCTGGGCGACTCGCATGGTCGTCTGCGCGGAAAAGCGGAGCTTGCGGCTCGCCTCCTGCTGCAGCGTGGCCGTGCGAAACGGAGCGGCCGGCTTGCGCCGGTACGGGCGCTCGTCGACCGAGCGAACGGCGAACGTCGCGCCCTCGAGCCGGGACGCGAGCCCGGTTGCTCCTTCCTCGTCGAGGACGACGACGGCGGGCTCCTGCAGCTCGCCGGTCGCAGCAAAGTCCCTGCCCTGGGCGACTCGTGCGCCGTCGAGGGACACGAGTCTCGCCTCGAAGGAGCCGGGATCGAAGGTCGCGCGGAGATCCCAGTACTCGGCCGATCGGAACTTCATCCGCTCGCGCTCGCGCTGTACGACGAGCCGCGTCGCGACCGACTGCACACGCCCGGCCGACAGGCCGCGCGTCACCTTCTTCCAGAGAACGGGCGAGACCTCGTAGCCGTAGAGACGGTCGAGAATTCGACGGGTCTCTTGCGCATCCACGAGCCGGTCGTCGATCTCGCGCGTCTCGGAGACGGCCCGCGTGATCGCGTCCTTCGTGATCTCGTGGAAGACCATGCGACGCACCGGGACCTTGGGCTTGAGAACCTGGACGAGGTGCCAGGCGATCGCCTCGCCCTCGCGGTCCTCGTCCGTCGCGAGCAGGAGCTCGTCGGCGTCGGCCAGATGCTTCTTCAGCTCGGTGACGATCTTCTTCTTGCCCGGATCGACGACGTAGTAGGGCTCGAAGCCGTTGTCGACGTCGACCCCGAGAGCCCCGAAGCGCTTGCGTTGCTCGGCAGGGACGTCCGATGCGCGGTTGGGGAGATCCCTGATGTGGCCGACGCTCGATTCGACGGCGAAGTCGCTCCCGAGGTAGCCCGCGATCGTTCGGGCCTTCGCAGGCGACTCCACGATAACGAGGTGCTTGGCCATCGGCGCGACACCTTAGCGCTGCTGTCCACAGGCGCCAGGCCGCGATACTGACGCATGTGTCCACGAGGCCCCGTCCCAGCTGGCTCTACCTGCTCGTCGGTGCGGTGAGCTGGCCGGTCGTGAAGGTCGTTTTCCGGCACCGTGCGACGGGTGTCGAAAACGTGCCTCGTGCCGGTGGATTCGTCATTGCCGCCAACCATTGGTCGAACTTCGACCCGTGGCCGCTCGCCATCCCCTTCTTCCCGCGACGCTTCTTTCGGTTCATGGCCAAGTCCGAGCTCTTCTGGTTCCCGCTCGGCCTCGTGATCACCGCCGGTGGGGGTTTCCGGGTTCGACGCGGAGAGCAGGACGAGGAGGCAATCGCCGTCGCAGTCGGTCTCGCACGCGAAGGACACGCAGTGGTCATGTTCCCCGAGGGCACCCGGCGGCTGAAGGGGCTTCGCAAGAAGCATCAGGCGCGCTGGCGGACCGGCGCCGCGCGCATCGCGATCGAGGCTGGCGTGCCGCTCGTTCCTGCTGGGATCGCCGGTACCGAGCGGCTTGCGCGGCTCGGGCCATTGCGGGTCGCGTACGGACGGCACATCCAGGTCGACGACCTCAGGGACGTACCGGCGTCGGAAGCAGCGCGGGTCGCGACGGACAGGCTCGCCGAAGCCGTCTCCGAGCTCGAGCGGAGCCTTGCATGAGGCCTCTCCTCGTCGTCGACGGAGACTCGTTCGCACACCGTGCGTACCACGCCCTGCCGAAGACGATGCGCCGGGAGAACGGCCGACCCGGCAACGCCCTCATCGGCTTCACCGACATGCTTCTGCGCCTCGTGCGAAGCGAGCGGCCGCGCACCGTGCTCGTGGCCTGGGACACCCTCGACACGCCGACCTACCGGCACACCGCGCTCGAGGCCTACCAGAGCGGCCGTGAGTTCGACGGGGAGCTCCTCGAGCAGCTCGATCTGCTACCGGAGCTCGTCCGCTCCGCAGGCTTCGCCGCCGCGAAGGAGCCCGGTTACGAGGCCGACGACTTCCTCGCCGCCGCCGCAGTGTCGGAGCAAGACGCAGGAGGGGAAGCGCTGATCGCGACTTCCGATCGCGACGCGTTCCAGCTCGTGACCGACCGCGTGACGGTGCTCCAGCCCGCGCGTGGCGCTCCGCCTCATCGGATCGGCCCGGCCGAGGTGCGCGAGCGCTACGGCGTCGATCCGCGCCAGGTTCCGGATTTTATCGCGCTTCGCGGAGATCCCTCCGACCGTATCCCTGGCGCACGTGGGATCGGGGAGAAGCGCGCGGCGGATCTGCTCGCGCAGTACGGGACGCTCGAGGCGATGCTGGAGGAAGGTCGCTTCGCGACGGAAGCAGATGCCCTTCGTCTGTTTCGCCGCATCGCGACGATGGATCGCGACGCACCACTGCCCCCGCTCCCCGATGTCGAGCCTGCGTGGGCGGCGGCGGCCAGCCATGCTCGAGACCTCGGCCTTCCACAGGCGGCTCGCCGGCTCGAGGAGGCGCTCGCATGGACGTGATCAGCCATCCGAGCTTCGTCGACCTGCACGCGTCCGCGAGAGCAGCCACGCCGGAGTTCCCGGGACGCATGCAGGTGCTGCACGAGCGATTCCCGACCTACATCGAGGGGCGGGAGGCGACGACTGAGCAGATCGCCGCGGTGCATGCCCCCGAGTACGTCGCCTCGATCGATGCGATCAGAGAGGAGGTATGGCTCGATCCTGACACGTACGCTGAAAGCACGACCTGCGAGGCGGCCCGTCTAGCTGCGGGCTGCGCGATCCTCGCAGCGGAGACCGGCGGCTTCGCACTCGTGCGCCCACCCGGTCATCACGCGCTCCGGGCCGAGGCGATGGGCTTCTGCATCTTCGCCAACGCCGCGATCGCCGCTCGGCACGCGCAGCACGTGCTAGGGCTCGAACGCGTCGCGATCGTCGACTTCGACGTGCATCACGGCAACGGGACCGAGGCGCTGTTTCGCGACGATCCGACCGTCCTGACGATCTCACTCCACCAATGGCCTTTCTGGCCGGGGACGGGCGGGCCGGGCTCGAGCGCGGACGGGGTCGTGAACGTCCCGCTCGCGGCAGGAGCCGGCGATCGGGAGTATGTAGAGGCATTCTCGGAGGTCGTCGAGCCCGCCGTGCATTCATTCGCGCCGGACATCGTCCTCGTCGCGGCGGGCTTCGACGCGCACCGCGCCGACCCGCTGGCGGGGATGGCCGTGACCGCTGACGGATTCCGCGAGATGGCAACGCGTTGCGCCTCGTTCGGCCCTCGGCTCGCGGCGGTGCTCGAAGGC
>JBGSXQ010000264.1:0-2644 GCA_041751315.1 Gaiellaceae bacterium
GGCCCCCTGCTCACGAGCGATGCGGGCGAGCACACCGTTGACGAGCCGCGCGGCGTCCTCGGTCGCGTAGCGCTTCGCCAGTACGACTGCCTCGTTGATCGCCACCTCGCGCGGCACCGTCTCCTCCTCCAGCTCGTAGACGCCGATGCGCAGGATATTCCGCTCGACCGTCCCGAGGCGATCAGCGGGCCAATCCGGAGACGCGGCCGAGATGCGCACGTCGAGCGCTTCGGCCCTCGCCGAGACCGCGTCGGCGAGCGAGCGCGCGAACGCGTCGGGCTCTCCCTCGAAGAGCGAGGCGAGCTGCTGACCGGTGAGATCCCACTGGTAGAGGAGGTACAACGCCTGCCGGCGTGCCGTCTTGCGGCTCGTCGAGCGGGTCATGCCGGTGCAAGCGACGGGAGGCGCCCCGCGAGCTCTTCGAGCGTGGACGTCGAGTATTCCCCGCTGCGGAACGCGGCGGAGCCGAGGACGTCGAGTGCGAGCCCGCGCGTCGTCGGGATGCCCTCGATCACGCGCTCGCGCAACGCCCGCTCGGTGCGGGCGATCGCCGCCGGCCGCGTCTCGTCACGGACGATGAGCTTCGCGATCATCGAGTCGTAGTACGGGGGGATCTCGTCGCCTGAACGGATTGCGGTGTCGACGCGCACGCCAGGCCCGAGCGGCACGTCGAAGCGGGTGATCGTGCCCGGTGCCGGGAGAAAGCCGCGCGCCGGGTCCTCCGCGTTGATACGGATCTCGATCGCATGGCCTTCGCGCCGCGCGCGGCCCGTCTGCGCAAGCGACTCGCCGGCTGCGATGCGGATCTGCTGGCGGACGATGTCGATGCCGGTCACGAGCTCGGTCACGGGATGCTCGACCTGCAGGCGGCAGTTGACCTCGATGAAGTAGAAGGCGCCGTCGGGCCCGACCAGGAATTCGAACGTGCCCGCGTTGCGGTATCCGATCGCTGCGCAGGCGCGTGCGACCGTCGACTCCATCGCTTCGCGCGCGTCCTCGGTGAGCGCGGCCGAGGGCGACTCCTCGACGAGCTTCTGGTGTCGGCGCTGGATCGAGCACTCGCGCTCGCCCAGCGTGAGCACGCCGCCTTCGCCGTCACACAGCACCTGGATCTCGACGTGCCGAGCCAGCGCGACGAGCTTCTCGACGTAGATCGATCCGTCGCCGAACGCCGCCTCCGCCTCAGCAGCCGCTGCGTTGTAGCCGGCCTCGAGAGCCTCCTCGGAGGAGACGACGCGCATCCCCTTCCCCCCACCGCCGGCCGCCGCCTTCAGAAGGACGGGGAAGCCGGCCGTGCGGGCTGCGAACCGCAGCTCGTCGAGCCCGGACTCACCGTCCGATCCCGGCACCAGTGGGACGCCGGCCGCGCGCATGGCCTCCTTCGCACGCACCTTGTCGCCCATCTGCTCGACCACACCGGCCGGGGGCCCGACGAAGACGAGATCGTTCTCGTCGCACGCGCGGACGAATGCGGCGTTCTCGGCCAGGAACCCGTATCCAGGGTGCACGGCGTCACAGCCGGTCGTCTCGGCCGCAGCGACGACGTTCGGGATGCGGAGGTAGCTCTCGGCCGCCGGAGGCGGACCGATGCACACGGCCTGGTCGGCGAGCTCCACGTGGAGCGCGTCGCGGTCGGCAGTCGAGTACACCGCGACAGCCTCGATCCCGAGCTCGTGGAGCGCGCGTATCACTCGCACGGCGATCTCGCCCCGGTTCGCGACGAGCACGCGATCGAACACGGCGGGCTAGACGACCGGTTGCGTCGCGATGGGCCCGAGCTCGAACAGCAGCTGGCCGTACTCGACGGCTTCGGCGTTCTCGACGTGAATCGTCCGCACGACACCGGCGGATTCCGCTTTCAGCTCGTTGAAGAGCTTCATCGCCTCGAGGATGCAGAGCACCTGGCCGGGGACGACCGTGTCCCCCACGTCGACGAACGCAGGCGCACCAGGATTCGGCGCACGGTAGAAGACGCCGACCATCGGCGACTCGACGCGGATCGCCCCGTCGCCGGTGCCCGAAGGGCGAGCCGAAGCATCCAGCTCGGTGTCGATCGTCGCCGCGACAGGCATCGGGATAGGCGCGACGGGCTCGTCCGCGCGACGCACCGAGACACGCATCCCCTGATCCTCGATCTCGATCTCCCCCACTCCCGACTCCTGCACGATCTTCACGAGCTCGCGGATCCTCTCGCCACGCGCGGCATCGGCGTCCTCGGCGACCAGGACGGAGCCTCTGTCGTGGCGCGCGCGGATCACCTTGAGGAGCTCCTCCGCGTCGGAGCCGAACATCGCGATCAGGACGAGCTCCTCCTCGCTCGCGGCGAGGCCTTCGGCCTGCTCTCGGACATCCTCGGTCGTGACCGGGTCCTCGGCGAGCTGCCCCGGCGGCGCGAGCAGCTCCACTGCACGCCGTACGTTCGCGTCGACGGTCTCCGGCGTCTTGCCGTAGCCGCCCTGGACGAGCTCGCGAAACTCGTCGATCACGGACCCGTAGCGCCGGGCTTCGAGGACGTGGAGCAGCGCCTGCGAGGCGAGAATCTGGCCGATCGGAGCGGCGAGCGGCGGCCAGCCCGCCTCGGTGCGAACGCGCCCGACCTCCTCCAGAACCTCGAGCAGCCGGTCAGCCGCAGCATGCGCGCGAA
>JBGSXQ010000265.1:0-3596 GCA_041751315.1 Gaiellaceae bacterium
ACGGCTCGTCGTGGGCCGGGCCGGGCGCGCGATGCGCCGGCGGGGGGCGACTGGCATCGGCTGGGCTCGCAACGGGGTTTCCGTCTCCATCCACGAACGTCGATCGCAGGTAGGCGCCATCGAGATCGAGGTAGATCGTCAGGCCGGCACCCCGCGCCGCGGAGTCGGGGTCGCGAAAGGTCGCCATCCACTCCTCGTCCGGCGCGTTGCCGGTCAGATGCACACAGGTCGGCTCGAGCCCGGCCCAATCGGGTCCGACCTTGCCTCGTTTCGACAGCACATCGATCCAATTCCGGGAGCGCGCAGCCGCCTGCGCTCCGGTCAGGCGCTGCTCCGCATGGTCGTGATCGCCATGCCCCGCGACCGCAGCGGGCCACAGCACTACGCAAGCGATGGCAACAAAGGTCCGTCGTCGTGACTGTTTCCTCAAGTCTCCCCCGATCGCGGCAACGGTTTCGGAACTGGATCGCTGTGCGTACTCCGGCCCGAGTCACGTTCTACGGAACTTCTGGCACTCACAAGGCGACTTCTCAAGGCTAGAGACGCCAGTCGTCATAACTCGGATCCCGCCCAAGGGCGAGGAACCACGGGGATTCCCGCCCGATGCTGTTTCGCCTGGTTGGCCGTCGTGCCGTTCCGACCCTGTTCGCCGTCGCCCTCGTCCTGCTGGCGCCGCTCGCCCGTGCGCTTCCGCCCGGGTTCTTCGACGAGACCATCATCGCGTCCGGCCTCGTCCTGCCGGTCTACCTCACCGCGCTCCCCGACGGCCGGATGCTGGTCGTCGAGAAGGGGGGACGCGTTCTCGCCTTCGATCCCGAAACGGTTCCGGCGACACCGTCGACGGTTCTCGCGCTCACGAACGTCGCGACCGCCGGTGAGCTCGGCGCCGCGTCGCTGGTGCTCCATCCCGAGTTCGAGACGAACGGCTACTTCTACCTCTACTACAGCCACGCCTCGAGCCAGCGCAACCGCGTCTCCCGCTTTACCGTCGTCGGATCGACGGCCGACGTCTCCAGCGAGCTGTTGATCTGGGAAGACAACGAGCTGTTCACCTCGTGCTGCCACTTCGGGGGCGGCATGGCCTTCGGCAGCGACGGCAACCTCTACATCACGACCGGGGAAGAGTTCGACGGGAACCAGTCCCAGGACCTGACGCGCGCGGGCGGCAAGATCATCCGGATCCGGGACGACGGGTCGATCCCGCCCGACAATCCGTTCATCGATGGGCCGGGCGGGAACCTCGACGCCATCTGGGCCTATGGGCTTCGCAATCCGTTCCGCGCGTTCTTCGACCTCCAGACGAACCGCCTCTACATCAGCGACGTCGGCGGCAACGACCAGGCGACCGCCCGCGAGGAGATCAACGTCGGCGTCGCCGGCGCGAACTACGGATGGCCGATGTGCGAGGGGGAATGCTCTCAGATCCCGGGCATCGAGTCTCCTCTGCACGACTATGCGCACACGCGGAACACGCCGGCAGGCGGCTCCGTCGCGATGGGCTTCGTCTATCGCGGCAACCAGTTCCCGTCCGAGTACGCCGGTCGCGTGTTCTACGGCGACTACGCGCTGGACCTGATCGAGACCCTCGAGCTCGACGCCAACGGCAACGTCCTGAGCGTCACGCCGTTCGCGGCTCCGACGGACGGCATCGTCCACCTCACCGAAGGGAAAGACGGCGCGCTCTACTGGGTCGAGATCTTCGGCAAGATCAAGCGGGCGCGCTTCGCCGATGGCAATCAGCCGCCCGCGTTCACGTCGGTCGCAGCGACCCCCGCAGCCGGCGCGTCCCCGCTGCTGGTGAGCTTCTCTGCGGCCGCCACCGACCCCGAGCTGGACCCGCTCACGTACCGGTGGATCTTCGGCGACGGTTCGCAGGCCACCGGCGCGAACGTCGGCCACACGTACCTGGCGAACGGGGTCTACACCGCCTTCGCGCAGGTCGACGACGGGACGCGGACGACGACGTCCGACCCGATCTCGATCGTCGTCGGTCAGCCTCCGGTCGTGACGATCGTCGAGCCGGCCGACGGGGCCACGTTCCGCGCCGGCGAAGTGATCGAGTTCTCGGCGAATGCCGTCGATCCCGATGGCACGCTCTCCCCTTCCGACTACAGCTGGACGGTCCGGTTCGCGCACAACGACCACCATCACCCGTCGCTCGGGCCCCAGACGGGACAGTCGGGAAGCTTCGAGATCGACAGCGCCGGACACGACTTCACGGACGACACGGGCTACGAGTTGATCGTCACCGTGACGGATGCTGACGGGCTCACGACGACCGCCAGCGTTTCGATCGTGCCCGAGAAGTCGGACATCACCGTCGAGACGATTCCCGCCGGGCTCGAGCTCGTCGTCGACACGGTGCCGCGGACGGCGCCCTTCGTTCTCGACACGCTGATCGGATTCCGTCACGAACTCGTCGCGCAGCCGCTGCTGTGCCAGAACGGGACGACCTATCTGTTCCAGGGCTGGTCACAGGGCGGCTCTGCCGTCCAGACCTACGTCGTTCCGGAGTCCGACGAGACGCTGACCGCGACCTACGCCGTCGGCGGGCCGTGCATCCTGCCGACGACGGGCATCGTGTTCCACCTCGCGGCATCGTCCGGTGTCCAGACGAGCGGGAGTACCGTCACGCAATGGAGCGACCTGTCGGGACGAGGCAACCACCTCGTAGGCCTCGGCCAGCCGCAGCTCGTCCCCGGCGGCCTCAACGGCAACGACGTGATCCGCTTCGACGGAGTCGACGACCGGCTCGAGCGCATCGGAAACCTCTCGGCGCTCCCGGCCGGCAGCGCCGACCGGACCGTGATCGTCGTCGCAAACTATCTCGGCAACGGGGTCGGCGGATTCACCTACGGGACGACGGCGTGCAACCAGGCGTTTGGTGTCGTCGTCAGCAAGATCGGCAACCTGCTGCTCCAGGGCTGGTGTAGCGGCAAGGACAACCCCACGACGGCTCCCGGTACGGGCGCCGGCTGGCTCACCCAGACAGCAGTCCTCGAGTCCAACTCGTACTTCCATTACAAGGACGGCGTTCTCATCGACGATGGCGGCCAGATCTACGAGACGGTCCCGAACCGGCTCGTCGTCGGCGCCGAGCTCGACGGCAGTCCGCACGTCGCGATGGAGATCGCGGAGATCATCGTCTACGACCGGGCGCTCAGCCCGGTGGAGCTCGCGAACGTCGAGAGCCACGTGCAGCAGACGTACTACGGCCCGCCGCAGAACCAGGCGCCCGTCGCCGAGCCGGACCTGCGCGGCTTCGTCCCGGGCAGCTCGGTGTTGCTCGACGTGCTCGCGAACGATCAGGACCCGGACGGAAGCCTCGATCCGTCGACGGTCAGCATCGTCGTCGCGCCGAGCCACGGCACGGCCACCGTACACCCCACGACCGGCGTCATCACCTACGTCCACGACGGCGGCGCCAGCACGACCGACAGCTTCCAGTACTCGGTGCTGGACGACGAGGGAGCCCCCTCGAACTCGGCAGTGGTGTCCCTCGTCGCGACCGCCGATGGCAACATCCCGCCCGCGGCGGGCAACGACGCGGCAACGGTGCTCACGGGATTCTCGACGCTGATCGACGTGCTGGCCAA
>JBGSXQ010000266.1:0-2421 GCA_041751315.1 Gaiellaceae bacterium
CGTCCTCGACCTCGGGCGCTGCCGTCGCGACGCCCCACGCCGGCTCACCCGCGCCCGCGTCGGCGTTCTCGGCGCCGTCTCCGTCCTCGTCAGCCTCTTCGCGCGCCCAGTCGCGCAGGACGTTCTCGCTCGTCGAGTCGATGTCGCGGCTGCTCATTCGGTGTCCTCCGGCGCCACGTCCTCGAGGCGCGCGCCCTGGTGGTGGAGCTTCGTCATCGTGTGGCCCAGCTTCTCACGTTTCGCCGCCAGGTAGCGCTCGTTCTCGGCCGTGGGTGCGACTTCCAGCGGCACCTGCTCGACGACCGTCAGCCCGTAACCGTCGAGACCGGTGAGCTTGCGCGGGTTGTTCGTGAGGATTCGAATGGTCGTCAGGCCGAGGTCGGCGAGGATCTGATTCCCGATCCCCCACTCCCGCGCGTCGGGCGGGAAGCCGAGGGCAAGATTGGCCTCGACGGTGTCCAGGCCGCTCGCCTGCAGCTCGTAGGCGCGAAGCTTGTTGAGCAGGCCGATCCCGCGACCCTCCTGTCCCATGTACAGGACGACTCCGCGACCTTCGGCTTCGACGCGCGCAAGAGCCACTTCGAGTTGCTCGCCGCAGTCGCAGAGCTGCGAGTGGAAGACATCGCCGGTGAGGCACTCGGAGTGCACGCGCACGAGGACGTTCTCCTCTCCCTCGATGTCGCCCTTCAGGAGCGCGACGTGCTGCTTGTCGGTCAGAAGCTCGCGGTATGCGACGGCCTGGAACTCCCCGAACTCGGTGGGGAGACGAACGGAGACCACACGCTCGACGAGCTTCTCCATGCGCCGCCGATACTCGATCAGGTCGGCGACGGTCACCATCTTCAGGTCGTGGCGCTCGCAGAAGGTGGTGAGATCCGGAACGCGAGCCATCGTCCCGTCGTCGTTCATGATCTCGCAGACGACGCCCGCCGGAATGAGCCCGGCCAGGCGGGCGAGATCCACGGCGGCCTCGGTCTGTCCGGATCGCTGCAAGACGCCTCCCGTCTTGGCGCGGAGCGGGAACACGTGGCCCGGCTGGACGAGATCGTGCGGCACGGAGCTCGGATCGATGGCTACCTGGATGGTGCGCGCGCGGTCGTGCGCCGAGATCCCAGTGGAGACGCCCTCGCGCGCCTCGATCGAGACGGTGAACGCCGTGCCGAGCGGTGTCTCGTTGTGATCGGTCATCGGCCGCAGGTCGAGCTCGTCGCAGCGCTCCGGCGTGAGGCACAGGCAGATGAGCCCGCGGCCGTGTGTCGCCATGAACGCGATCGACTCCGGCGTGACGAACTGGGCCGCGATCGTGAGATCGCCCTCGTTCTCGCGGTCGGCGTCGTCGACGACGACGACGAACTTGCCCGAGCGGATGTCTTCGATGGCCTCGTCGATCGTCGCGAAGGGCGAGCTCGTCTCCGGCGTGGTGAGGTCGACGGTCACCGTCGGATCGTAGCCCGGCGCGCAGCGCCTGTCCGCGCAGCTGACCAGCGGCGGGGGTCTGGGAGAACCGGGAGGTTCACCCAGCGTCTACCGCGAGATCAGCCGCTCGACGTACTTCGCGAGCACGTCAGCCTCGAGATTGACCGACTGACCCGGCGCGAGCCTCGATAGCGTCGTCGCCGTGAGCGTGTGCGGCACGAGCGCGACCGCGAACGCGTCCTCCGCCAGCTCGGCGACGGTGAGCGACACGCCGGCGACCGTGATCGAGCCCTTTTCCACGCAGTAGCGCAGAACGTCTGCGGGAGCCTCGACGAAGACGCGGAGCCCCTCTCCGTCGGCCTCGACGGACTGGATCCTGCCGACCGCATCGACGTGGCCCTGGACGTAATGACCGCCGAGCTCCTCGCCCGCTCGAAGGGCGGGCTCGACGTTCACGCGGTCGTCGAAGGCGAGGGCGCCGAGCGTCGTCCGTGCGATCGTCTCGGGCACGGCGTGAAACGAGATCCGGCCGGCGTCGATGACCGTCGCTGTGAGACAGCAGCCGTCGATTGCGACCGAGTCGCCCGGTCTCGTGCGCTCCGCCGTCGCAGGCGCATGGACGGCGAGGGCTCGCCCGCCGCCGGCCTCCTCGGACGCGACGACGACGCCGAGCTCGCGCACGATCCCGGTGAACACGTCTCGAACGTTACGGCTCGTGGACGTACGCCTGCAGGAGGACGTCCTCGCCGACGGGGCGAGCCTCCATGCGCGTGAGCGCGAGCGGCGCAGGCAGCCCCTCGAGCATCCCGGGCCCTTCGCCGGAGATCGTGGGCGCGACGAACACGAGGAGCTTGTCGACGAGATCGGCCTCGAGAAGAGCGGCGGCGAGGGTCGGCCCGCCCTCGAGGAGGAGCGACTGGATGCCGTCGGAGGCAAGAGCCTCGAGCTCCTCGCGCAACGGGCCCGAGCGCAGCTCGAGCTCCGAGCCATCCGGCAGCGGCCCGC
>JBGSXQ010000267.1:0-3890 GCA_041751315.1 Gaiellaceae bacterium
GGAGTGCCGACGCGGCCGCGGCGCTCGAGCTCGCGAACGCGACGCTGGCCGGTCCGCTCGATTCCTCAGCGCTCCACGAGGTTGCCGCCTCTGTGGGCGCCGACGTGCCGTACTTCCTCACCGAGGGAACGCAGCTTGCGACGGGAGACGGCACCAAGCTCGCGCCGGTCGCGCTTCCGAGCGACTACGACGTTCTCGTCGTCGTTCCGCACGGCGTGGAGAAGGAGTCGACGGGCGCGGTCTACGCGGCGTTCGACCGCCGCGACGGGCCGCGGGGATTCCGGGAGCGCCGAGCCTCGCTTCGGGACGCTCTCGACTCGATCGTCTCCGCCCGCGATCTGGCGCTGCTGCCGCCGAACGACCTTGCGTCGTCTCCCCTGGCCGGCAGCCTCCTCGATGCAGGGGCGTTCCGCGCCGACGTGTCCGGTGCCGGTCCTGCCGTCTACGGCCTCTTCGAACGCGGCGAGGATGCGCGTGGCGCGGCGGCAGCTCTTCGCGAGTCCGGGCTCACTGTCCTGACCAGGCCGATCGCTAGTGGCAAGATGACGATTCCGGTGGGGCGTGGCCAAGCGGTAAGGCAACGGGTTTTGGTCCCGTGATCCCAGGTTCGAATCCTGGCGCCCCAGTTCCGGCAGTTAGGTTATGACCGTCCCTCCCGGCTCACGGCACACGGCGCGACGCAGTGACACACGTGACAGACTCGACGACATCCTTCTCGTGAGCCCTCCGACGTGAGTGCCGCCACCGTCGCGGGCACGCTCGACGTCAGACCGACTGTCGACAATGCGGAGATCGCCGACGTAGTGGTTGCAGCAGGCTCCGTGATCGAAGAGGATGTGTCACCGGGCGCACCGGTGATCGCCCGTTCGGGACAGGTCGAAAAGGAAGGGCGCGGTGGAGAGCGGGACGATTGAGCAAGCGCTTCCCGGGCTGGAAGCAGAGCCGCCGCAGGCTGCCGTGAGCTTGGGCCACGCGATCCCGCTCGCGCCCAAAAAGCGGCTGATGGTGTTCGCCGGCAGGTCGCACCCCGAGCTCGCGGCGAAGATCACCGAGCGCCTGGGTGTCGAGCTAGGGGAAGTCGAACTGACGACGTTCGCGAACGGCGAGACCTACTGCCGTTACTGCGAGTCCATTCGTGGCGCGGACGTCTTCATCGTCCAGACCGGCTGTCGCCCTGTCGATCAGAACATCATGGAGCTTCTCTTCATGATCCAGGCTGCGCGGCTTGCCTCCGCCAAGCGCATCACCGCCGTCATTCCGTGGTTTCCGTACTCTCGCCAGGATCGTAAGGCGAAGCCGCGCGAGCCGATCTCGAGCCGCTTGCTCGCGGACATGATCCAGGGTGCTGGCGCCGATCGCGTGCTGACGATGGACCTGCACGCCGGTCAGATCCAAGGGTTCTTCTCCATCCCGGTCGACCACATGACGGCACAGCAGCTCTTCGCCCGCCACTTCCGCGACCTCGGGTTCAGCGGCAGCGGCGTCGTCTCGGTCGCTCCCGACGCGGGCCGCGCGAAGTATGCGGTGCGCTTTGCCGAGATGATCGATGCCGACTTCGCGATCATGAACAAGACGAGGCTCGGTGAAGAGAAGGTGTCCGTGACAGAGGTCACGGGCAGAGTGCGCGACAAGATCTGCATCGTCGGTGACGACGTCACGACCACGGGTGGAACGCTCATTGCGGGGGCGCGAGCCTTGCGCGAACAGGGCGCCCGCGAGGTATGGCTCTACGTCACGCATGCCCTCCTCAACGACGAGGGGATCGCGCGGCTCGCCGCCACGGACGACATCGCCGGCATCGTCGTGACAGACAGCGTGCCGATCGACCCGCGCCAACAGCCGGACAACCTGGCGGTGCTGAGCGTCTCCGGCCTGCTCGCGGAGACGATCATGAACGTGTTCGCCGACGACTCCGTTTCGGCGATCTTCGGTGGCGAGAATCAGCTCTTCTGAGCGTTCTTCCGGAGTCGAGCTAGTCGGCATCGCTACAATCCGCCGCCGTGTCTGGAGACCGTATGAAGCTCGAGGTTCGCGAGCGCGAGGAGCTTGGCTCCAGGCGGACCCGTCGCCTGCGTTCGCAGGGACTTGTTCCGGGCGTCCTCTACGGGAAGGACCACGCGCGCCCGATCGTCGTGCCGGAGCGCGACCTTCGCTCGGTGATGACCGGCCCCTCGGGGCTGCATGCCATCCTCGACGTCGTCATCGAGGGGCAGAAGACCGTCCATCCGTCGATCCTGGCCGAGTACCAACAGGACCCGATTCGCGGCACGATCTCGCACATCGACCTCCGTGAGGTGAGGCTCGACCAGCCGATCCACGCGAGCGTCACCATCCAGCTCGTCGGCGAGCCGGCAGGCGTCAAGACTGGTGGAATGCTGTCTCTGGTCGCGCGCGAGCTCCACGTCGAGGCGCTGCCGGGTGACGTCCCGGAGCACATCGAGGTCGACGTCGCTCATCTCGAGGTCGGCGACGTGCTGCGGCTCTCCGACATCCCGCCGATCGACAAGGTCACGATTCTCGACGACCCACACGAGACCGTCATCGCGACCGTCTCCGTACCGCGTGGGTTCGCCGACCTCGAGGAGGCGGACGCCGCCGAGGCCGCCGAGGCCGCGGAAGCCGCCGAGGGCGAAGAGGCGGCAGAGGATGCCGCAGCGGCGGAGTCCGACGAGGACGGCGAGAGCTCCGAGTCCGAGGAGTAGTCGTGCGCCTTTTTCGTCGAGGCGAGCCGGCCTCGACGCTCGATCTGCTCGTCGCAGGGCTCGGGAATCCCGGCGCACGGTACGCGCGCGACCGCCACAACGTTGGGCGGATGGTCGTCGAGGAGCTCGCGCGACGACTCGACGCGTCCTTCAAGTCCAAGTTCGACGGGCGCCTGGCAGAGACGAGGCTCGACGGGCAGCGGATCTCGATGTTGACGCCCGAGACCTACATGAACGAGTCCGGCCGCTCGATCGCCGCTGCCGCTCGCTTCTACAAGCTGCCCGTGGATCATGTGCTGGTCGTTCACGATGAAGTCGATCTGGCCTCCGGTCGCTTGCAGGCGCGCGCTGGTGGCGGCCTCGCGGGCCACAACGGGCTGCGGTCGATCTCGGAGTCGTTGGGGGAGCCGGGCTTCCTGCGCCTTCGTGTCGGGGTCGGTCGTCCCGGGCGCGGCGATCCGCGCGACGTCGCCGACTACGTGCTGTCGGCGTTCGAGCCGCATGAGGATCCGCAGGAGTTAGTGGCTCGTGCAGCAGATGCCGTCGAGCTCATCGTGCGAGAGGGCCTCGACGAGGCCCAGCGCCGCCACAACTGACAGCACGCGCTCGGCGGGTCGCGTGGAGCGCTGGCGTGGTGCACTCTCGGCGGGGCGCACTCTCGGCACGCTTCTTTGACCCAAGCGTGAATGAATTGGGGCTACCGTTCATGTAGGGACACGGGAGTGCCCCTGGGGGTGTTTGGAGAGGTCGCGCGCCGACTGCCGCGCGAGGCCGGACGCTACGATCACCCCGCGGGACGCCGTTCCCGCCAGCTGCATGGACCTAGGCCAGACACCCCTCGGAGTGCTCGTCGACGAGCTTGCGTCGAGCGAGCGCTTTCGCGCGTTCGTCGATGCGTTTCCGGTCGATGCGAGGGTGTCCGAGCCGGCGCTGCCGCTGTTCGTCGCCGCACTGCAGGCGGCGCTCGTTCGCCCGCTCGTGTGCCTCCTCTCCGAAGACGAGGAAGCGCGCGACCTCGCGGAGGCGGTGGGTTGGTACCGCGACCCAGCGACGGTCGCGCTCTTGCCGAGCCGGGGTGTCGGCGCCGGATCTGGTCTCGAGCCACCTGCGCACCTTGTCGGCGAGCGCGCGCGGGCGCTCGATGTCTTCGCGAAGGGCGGCCTCGTGTGCGTGTCGGCGCGCGCGCTC
>JBGSXQ010000268.1:0-5398 GCA_041751315.1 Gaiellaceae bacterium
CCGCGCGTTCGCGCAGGCGACGTGGCGGCACGCGCTCTTTGGCGCAATGCTCGGCCGCCTCGCATAGGTAGTGCACGTAGACAGCGCCCGCCGGTCCGGGCATGCTGGAGGGCGGTCGTGCTGCGTCGGGCTCTGTTCCCGCTGTCACTCGCGGCCGCGATAGCGGTCGCGGCACTAGCTGCGACGAGCCTCACTGCCGCGCCACGCGTCCCCACCCAGTTCGCCCCCAACTTCCCCGGCGGGCCGTATTACGCAATCGGCTGCGCCTTCAGCCACCGCAACAACGACGACCCCGTCGTGTTCCCAGGCCAGCCCGGCCGCTCGCACAACCACACGTACATCGGCAACCGCTCGGTGAGCGCAGAGTCGACGCCCGCCTCGCTCATCGGGGGCCGGAGCTCGTGTGAAGGGGAGGGCGACTCGTCCGCGTACTGGATGCCGACGCTGTTCGCCGGCCAGGACGACGTGCCCCCGCTGACCTCGATCGTCTACTACGTCAACCGCTCGCGCGAGCAGATCTCCGCGCCACCGAAGGGCCTCATGATGATCGCCGGCAACGCGGAGGCGAAGACCAGGCAGCCGAAGGGCATCGTGTCCTGGAGCTGCGGCAGCGTGGGCGGCAAGCCACGCTTCGCCACCATCCCGAGGTGCGGGGAGGATCACACGCTGCAGCTGCAGGCGACGTTCCCGAACTGCTGGGACGGTCGCCGGCTCGACAGCGCCGACCACAAGCAGCACATGCGCTACGCGTCGCGCGGTGTCTGCCCGTCGTCGCACCCCGTCGCCGTGCCGCAGCTCATCCTTATCGTGCTGTACCCGCCCGTCCCACTCGGCTCGCAGGTCGCGTCGGGTCGCTTCGGCGCGCACGCCGACTTCATGAACGGGTGGGATCAAGCCGAGCTCGAGCGGCTCGTCGCCGAGCGGGACTTCCTGCGCAGGTAGATCGCTAACGTCCGCGCTTCGTGCCCGCGGACGGCCTCACATACCTGACCCGGCCTGCCGCCGGCGAGCCCGAGGGGCTCCTCGTGCTCTTCCACGGTCGCGGCGCCGACGAGCACGACCTCTATCCGCTCCTCGATCTGCTCGACCCCGAACGACGAATGCTCGGCGTGACCCCGCGCGGATTACTCAGCCTCCCTCCCGGCGGCGCGCACTGGTACGCCGTGCAGGAGATCGGCTATCCGGATCCCGGCACCTTCACGGAGACGTTCGCGCTCGCGTCGAGGTGGCTGGACGACATCCGCGAGGAGGCGGGCATAGTCCCTGACCGCACCATCCTGGGCGGGTTCTCGCAGGGTGCCGTGATGACGTACGCGCTCGGGCTGGGTGCCGGTCGGCCGCGTCCCGCTGGAGTGATCGCCCTCAGCGGTTTCATGCCTACCGTGCCGGGCTTCGAGCTCGACCTCTCCGCCCCGCTCCCCCGGGTCGCGATCGGTCACGGCGCGCTCGATCCCGTGATCTCGGTCGAGTGGGGCCGAGCGGCGCATCGGCGCATCGGCGAGGCGGACGCGGACGTCGTGTACGCGGAGTCACCGGCCATGGCGCACTCGATCGATCCGGTCTTCTTGCGAGGACTCCCCGCCTGGCTCACCCAAACGCTCGGAGTCGCCACGTGAAGCTCGCAACGGGAGCCGAGATGCGCGTCACGGGTCCCGTTGCCGAGTGCGCGGTGGTCTGCGTGAACGGAGGCCAGGCCCGGGAGGTCGAGGGAACCTGGAGCGCGTCGATCGAGTGGCTCGTGCACCACCTCGCCCCGAAGCTGCCCGACCTCGGCCTCGCGGAGGTTCGCTACCGGGTGAAGTCGTGGAAGCGGCTCGAGTCGTGCGTCGAGGACGCGAGGGCGGCGGTGCACGAGGTCGGCGCGCCGCGGGTCGCGCTCCTCGGCTTCTCGATGGGAGGTGCTGTCTCGATCTCGATCGCGAACGAGCCGAAGGTCGCGGAGGTCGTCGGGCTCGCGCCGTGGATCCCCAACGAGCTCGACGTCTCGACACTCCGTCGCAAGCGGCTGACGGTCTTCCACGGAGCGCTCGACCGCTGGCTTCCAGGGATCCCGGGCGTCTCCGCAGCGCACTCGCGGAAAGGCTTCGACCGCGCGCGCGAGCGCGGCGCCGAGGGTCGCTACGAGCTCATCCCGGGCGCACTCCACGGGATCGCGCTGCGCTCACCGTGGGGGAAGCTCGTCAAGCTCCCGAGAGCCGACCGCTGGTCCGACCTCGTCGAGGAGGAGCTGCGGCGGTTCGCGAACGGCGGGTGAGACCCTGAAGGGCCTCACCGCGTGGGTTCAGCGCGAGTGAGACCCGAAGGGCCTCACCGCGAACTACGTGGTGCGGCGCTTCAGCGCCGCACCTGCCGTTTCAGCTCTCCGACGGCTGCAGCCGCCGACGCGCCATCTGATCGCCAGACGGCGTCTTGACGTCCCACACGAGCCGAGCGCGCTCCAGGCCGCGGATCACCCACCAGGAGACGTCGAGCTGCAGTCGGTGCAGGCCGTGTCGCGCCGACGCCGGAAACGCGTGGTGGTTGTTGTGCCAGCCCTCGCCGAAGACGAGGAGCGCGACGACCCAGTTGTTGCGGGCCTCGTCGCGCGTGCGGTAGTCCTGCGCGCCGAACATGTGGCAGATGGAGTTCACGGAGAAGGTCGCGTGCTGGTACAGGAAGATCCGGAACAGGCCTCCCCAGACCATCGCCTCGAGCCCCAGTGCGATCGAACCGCCGCCGAGCGCGTACCCGATCGCGAACGGGATCGCGAGGGAGAGCGCGACCCAGACGACATACAGGCGGTCGATCCAGACGATCACTCGATCCTCGTAGAGGTCCTTCCCGTAGACCACCCCCTGCTCCATCCCGAGGTTGGAGAACATCCAGCCGACATGCGCGTGCGCGAAGCCGCGGAAGCGCCCCCGGAAGCCGTCGCCGTGACCGACGTGCGGAGAGTGCGGGTCGCCCGGCTTGTCGGAGAGCGCGTGGTGCTTGCGATGATCGGTGACCCATTGGATGATCGGCCCTTGCATGGTCATGCAGCCGAGAATCCCGAGCGTGACCTTGACGGGCAGGCGTGCCTCGAAGCCCTTGTGCGTGAAGTAGCGGTGGAAGCCGATCGTCGTGCCGAACGCGCAGAGCACGTAGAGGCTCACGAGAAGCACGACGTCGATCCAACGAAACGCGGAGCCCCAGAGGAGCCACATCGCGACAGCGGCGCCGACGAGCGGCACGATCACCGCAAAGAGCATTACGACCCGGGAGATACGGGTAGTACCCGGACGAACCGTTCCGACGGGCGGTGACGAACTGTGGGTGCTCACGTGGCTGTCCTCATTGATCAGATGCCCTTCGGGGCGCGTACATGACCCCGATGCGAGTTGCTGTCGTCGGCGGCGGAGTCTCCGGGCTCGGCGCAGCGTACGTGCTGGCGCGCTCGGGGCACGAGATTCACCTGTTCGAGCGCGAGCAGCGGGTGGGCGGACATGTGAATACGGTCGTGCACGACGGCATCGCGCTCGACACGGGCTTCATCGTCTCGAACGCGCGCAACTACCCGCTGCTCACCCGACTCTTCGCCGAGCTGGGCGTGACCTTTCAGCGCTCGGAGATGTCGTTCTCGGTGAGCTGCGACGCCTGCGGGCTGGAGTACGCGGGCCGCAGGCCGTTCGCCCAGTGGCAGAACACGACGAGCACGCAGTTCGCGTCGCTCCTGTGGGAGATCGGCCGCTGGATGCGAACCGCACGGGAGTCGATCGAGACAGGAGCGTGGGACGATGCGTCGCTCGCGGACTACCTCGCCGCGAGGCGCTACTCCGCGGCGTTCAGACGCCACTTCGTGATGCCACTCACATCGGCGCTCTGGTCGGCCGCTCCGGGCCGGACGCTCGAGATCCCCGCGGCGTACGCGATCCGCTTCTTCGACAACCACGGGATGCTGGGCCTCCGACGGCATCGCTGGCGAACCGTGACGGGTGGAGCGCACACGTACGTGCATGCCCTACTTCGTCACGTTCCATTCGTCCGAGCCGATCTCCCGGTTCGCGCGATCCGTCGCGAGGAGGCCGGGGTTCTCGTACGCACGGACGGCGACGAGGTGCAGGAGTTCGACCGCGTCGTCGTCGCCACTCACGCCGACGAGGCGCTCGCGCTTCTCGAAGACCCGAGCGACGCCGAGCGCGAGGTGCTCGGCGCCTTCGGGTACACGGCGAACGACGCCGTCCTCCACACCGACACGGCGCTCCTCCCCCGCTCCCGCGCAGCGCATGCGTCCTGGAACTATCGCGTGAACGGCGACGAGCGGCCGACCGTGACGTACTACCTCAACCGCCTGCAACGCCTCGAGACCGAGACCGATTACCTCGTCACGCTCAACCAGGAGGTGCGCGACGAGCACGCGGTCGCGCGCTTCACCTATACGCATCCGCGCTTCGACCTCGCGGCGATTCGCGCGCAGCGCCGGCTCGGCGAGATCTCCGGGGCGCGCCACACCGAGTTCGCGGGCGCGTACTTCGGCAACGGCTTCCACGAGGACGGGCTCGCTGCCGGTGTTCGTGCAGCCGCCGCTCTGGGAGCGCGCTGGTGAGGTCGGCCCTCTACTCCGGCACCCTCGTGCACGCCCGGCACGAGCCGCGCAAGCATGTCTTCAGGTACCCGGTCGCGTACTGGCTCCTCGACCTCGACGAGCTCCCCGCGATCGAGCGCCGTCTTCGGCTGGTCTCCGTCAACGGGCCCGGCGCGATCCAGTTTCACGACCGCGACCATTTCGACGGCGACCTGCCGCTGAAGGAGGCCGTGCGCCGCTTCGCGAACGACGAGACGATCGAGCGCGTCCTCTGCCTCACGCAGCTCCGCGTGCTCGGCTACGTCTTCAACCCGGTCAGCTTCTTCTGGTGCTACCGAGCCGACGGCGAGCTCGCCTGCATGGTGGCGGAGCTGAACAACACGTTCGGCGAGCGACTCCCCGAGCTCCTTCCCGGCAGCTCGCTGCGCTACGAGCACGACAAGCGGCTGCACGTGTCGCCGTTCATGGGGCTCGACCAGCGCTACCGCTACACGTTCTCGGAGCCGAACGAGGCGGTGTACGCGCGGATCGAGGTCCACCAGGACGGTCGCATGCCGCTGCAGGCGGTCCTCGCCGGCCGCCGCCGCGAGCTCACGAATCGAGAGGTTGCCCGCTTCCTCGTCCGCTACCCACTCATGCCTCTGCAGGTCACTGCGCTCATCCACTGGAACGCGGCGAAGCTCTGGCTCAAGCGCGTGCCCTTCCACCACAAGCCGCCGTTCGAGCCGGGGAAGGGGTCGGTGCGCCAGTGACGACGTTCGACCGCGACCTGCCTCGCCGCCGAGCCGGCCGCCCGTCCACCGTCGGGCGAGCGACGGCCGCCGTGCTCGACCGGGTGCTCCCCGGCGTCGAGTA
>JBGSXQ010000269.1:0-6886 GCA_041751315.1 Gaiellaceae bacterium
GGGATCGGGCTCGCGTTCGCGGCCGCGATCCGCGGCTATCCGCTCGTGCTGACGATGCCCGAGACGATGTCGACCGAGCGGGTCGCGCTGCTCCGCCACCTGGGCGCCGAGGTCGTGCTCACCCCCGGCATCCTGATGGCGGACGCGGTCGCTCGCGCGCGGCAGCTCGTCGAGGAGATTCCCGACTCGTTCATGCTCGACCAGTTCGCTAACCCCGCCAACCCAGAGCTCCACAGGCGCACGACGGCCGTCGAGATCTGGCAGGACACCGGGGGCACGGTCGACGTCTTCGTCTCGGCCGTCGGCACGGGCGGCACGATCACCGGCGTCGGAGAGGTGCTGAAGGAGCGCAAGGCGAGCTTGCGCGTCGTCGCCGTCGAGCCCGCCGGTGCCGCCGTTCTCTCGGGCGGTCCCCCGGGGAACCATCTCATCCCGGGCATCGGCGTCGGCTTCGTCCCCGACGTCCTCAACCGCTCGATCCTCGACGAGGTACTCGCGGTTACGGATGACGATGCATTCGCCGGCGCGCGCAGGCTCGCACGGGAGGAAGGGATTCTCGCCGGCGTCTCCTCCGGTGCGGCGCTGCATGCCGCGCTGGCTGTCGCCGCCCGGGAGGACGCCGCGGGAAAGGTGATCGTTGTCCTCTTGGCCGACAGCGCCGAGCGCTACGTGACGACGAGCCTGTTCGCCCAGAACGACGAGACGCGACCCTAGGCGCCAGCCCTCGACGGAGCCGCTCTAGGCTGCTCTGCGTCGCGGTTCAGAAGCGGCGGGGTTATCCTCAGCCGGTGGTGCTCGCTCGTCTGCGCGGTCGGATGCCTTTGCTCGTCTTCATCCTGCCGCTGTCGTCGCACCGCCCGAAGACAACACGTTCGCGGTGGAGTTCCTCGTTAAGGAGGCTTCCGAGGTCGTGCTCGAAGACGTGCGGCGAGAGCTCGACTTCTACCTGGTCGAGAAGGGCGAGCCGAACCCGTGGGGGTACGCGATCTACCACTGCAGGACGTTCTCGAATGCATACCCACCCGTCAACTGGGGATTCTGTCCAGCCGGGACACCTGAGCAGGAGCGGTGGTCAGGAATCCCTGAAATAGACGCGGACTTCGACATATCCGACCTGAGGTGAGGCAAAAGCCCCTGCTGAACCGACAGGGGCGGTCCGGGAGGCTCGAACTAGGCGCCGAGCATCCACTGATCCCCGGCCTCCGGAACAGAGGCTCGGAGGCTGAGCTCGCGGTGTTGCAAAGGACAGTCGCATCGCCCACGATCTCGTCGTGGCGCGCGCTTGGAACATCTTCTCGATCAGCCGTGAGCCGAGAAACGAAGACCAGCTCACAGAGATGGTGGCGTGGCTCGCCAACTCCGTTCCAGCCGTTCGGCGCGCGCTTCTAGAGCTCGCGTTCGGTGAGAGCCTCGATGAGTTCGACGTCGAGATCACGACTCAGCACGGGATCGCGCAGGGGCGGCTCGACGCGTTCCTGTCCTCCAAGTCGGTCGCGCTCGTCGTCGAGAGCAAGCTCGGCAGCAGCTATCAGGACGGTCAACTGACCAAGTACCTCGAATGGCTGGACACGGAGTTCGCTGAGCGGCCGTTCCGGGGACTGCTCACGCTCACGGCGACCGCAGCCCCGTGGCCCGCTGTGGACACGGAGTTCGCTGCCGCCCGAGGGATCCATGCACAGGCACGCTTGTGGGAGGAACTCCACGAGGCGCTTGCTCCTGCCATCGGCGACGAGGATCTGCCGGGACAGCTCGTCAGTGAGTTTCTTGAGATGCTGAGCAAAGAGAAGCTTGTGCCGATGGAGCCGCTAATCGGAAACGAACTCGAGACCGCATGGTCAGATAGCTGGCGTGTTATCAGTCGTTACCGTGACTTCTTCCACGCCTGCAAGGAGGCGATCCGCGAGGCGCTCGACGCCTCACCGACGAGCAAGTCCGACCGTGGCGACTGGTTCTGGCAGGACCATGTCCTTCAGAGTGGCGCACGCTTGGTGGTCGGCATCTACCTCAGCGACGAGGACGAGAAAGCGCCCGGATATGTCCCCTCCGGCGCACCGACTGTCTTCATGGCAGCGAAGGTCGAGGGTGAGGGCCAGCAATCGGCGTATCAGAAGCTCAACGCGGACACGCCTAGCGGCTGGTACCCCTGTCCTCCCTGGTACGGCGAGCGACCGCAGGTGTGGCGACCGCTAGCGCCCATCCTCGAGGCGTTAACATTCGACGAGCAACGCGAGGCGCTCGCCCGTGCGGTGTCCGTCGGCCGCGCCTGGGTTGACGCGGCGGTCGGGACCGAGGTTTTGCCCGAAGCTCTTGAGCCTCAGCCTTAGGCGCCTAGACGCACAACGCAGGTTGAGTTGCTGTCTGTCAGGAGCCGACCCGCTCCTCCTCGGAACGCCGAGTGCGCCCGATTTAGCCGTGGGAGCGAGAAGACACGGGCTGAAACACTCGGCGGCTGCGCTAGCGGTCTTCCTGCGTCAGCGCGTCGACGGCCGGCGACGGTGGGCTGCCGGCCTGGCCGACGCCGACCTCGTCGAGCCGTTCGTGCCAGCGCGACCGCCAGCGCTTTCGCTTCGCGTCATCGGCGAGTACGGCGTCGACGTTGATGTCGCCGGCGAACGGCCAGAGCGCATCTGGGCCCGCTGCCAGACACAGTCGCGCAAGGATCGCCCGCCGGACGAGATCGCGCATGCGGTCGACGGCGTGGCCGACGGCGACGCCGAAGCGGTACTCGCTGATGGTCTCGGCCGGCACGGTCGATATCTTGCTGATCGCCTTACGCAGCTCCTTCTGGCTGATCTGGCCGCCGTGGACGAGCTTCGAGCGCAGGCCGTAGAGGTGGCCGACGTCAGCGAACAACGTCTCGGCCGGGTCGTCGTCAGTCGCTAGCAGCGCCGCCAGACGGCCGCGCAGCCGCAACGTCACACCTTCGGTCTCCCGTTCGGCCCCGATCAGCGCCGCCTCGAGCGCCGTCGCCAGGTCGACTAGGTGCTCGTAAGGGTTGTCCTCGCTGTGCGAGCGGTTGAACTTCGCCAGTGCGACGTCGAACGACGTCGCAGCCATTCCTTCGCGCTTGACCTCGGCGGCGTCGATCAGCTGGTCGAGTGCCGCGAACGCTTCAGCCTGGTCGCCGCTCAACCGCACCGTCCGCCGTACGAGTCCACCAAACGAGCCGGCGCGAAAGGTGTTCATGATCGGGCTCATCCGCGCTACGAGGGTCGTCGCACCGGCGATCTCGTAGACCGACTGCACCGTCCCCGCAGTCAGCAGGCGCGCCAAGAGCAGGAAGCGCTCGAGCCGTCGCGACAGCCGCTCGGCGACATCGTATGGCGCGGGATCGTCGCTGATCTCGCGGACGATCAGCAGCGAGTGCGGCGGCGCGTACGGGCGCGGGTCGTCGCGGTTCCAGACTCGTGCCGCGCCGCGCACCTCACGCTGGATGCGGTCGGTGAGCTCGCGCGTCTCGGTCTCTGGCATGACCGTGACGTCGTTCAGCTGCACCTCCTCGCCGCTCGTCGTCGTCAAGTGCGACACATGCCGGCAGCAGACGATCTCGTTAGTCGTCGTAGCGAGTACGGCCAGCAGCTCGTCGATTGTCTCGTCGACGGCGGTAGAGTCGGGGTCAAAGTTGCCCTTCCACTCCTGGCGCGCACAGCGGGCGATCGCGGCCTCCAGGAAGCTGAAGCTGTAGCTCGAGGCGAACTCGGCATGGCGTCGCTTCAGCGGCTCGGCGAAGTGCTCCGGGTATGTCTCGTCGAGCAGCCTCTCGAGCTCGGCGTACCCGGCCGCGCCTCTGACCGTGTCGCCGAAGTAGTCACGGCCGACTGCGACATAGGGGTGGTAGATCGGCGTCGGGATCACGTGCTCCTCGCGCAGGGCCGCGAAGGCGGCGGCGAGGAAGGCGCGTGCGGCGGCCCTGATCTCGGCGTCGTTGGCCACGGGGCCATTTTGAGAGTCGCGGCGGCCGATCGCCCTCAGGCAGCCGTGGGGTGCCGACAAACGTAAGGCCCATCGGGCCTTTGCGGCGTGTCGGCCGTGCCCGCGCGTGGCCGAGCTGGTGTCCCGTCTCGTACGTGTGGCTTGTTGTCTAGATACAAAACACGCAAGAGACCCCATCCGACCGGGCTACTTAGTCAGCCCACCAGTCGCGCTGGCCATCGACGTCTTCGCGCGGAGCCTCGCCGAGATTGCGCGCGCCGATGACGAGGATCTCAAGGCCCTCCGGCCCGGCTTCGTAGCCTCGCCACGTACCGGGCGGGACGCGCACCGCGTCCCATTCTTTGAGGTTGAAGATCTCGTCGTCGACCTTCATCCGCCCGCTCCCGCGCAGGACCACGTACACCTCCTCTTGCTTCTTGTGCGTGTGGCCCGTACGGAAATCGATAGCCGGGCGGGACGCGGGCCGCTAGCCGAGTAGCAGGCTGCCCACGCGCCGGGAGGTCGGTATCTCTGATGCACCAACCTTGAAGACGCTCCGAAGGTTCGTCCACAAGAGCTCGCGGAGGTCGTCAACGCCGCTGAGCGCGTGCTGCGCGACGAGCGCCCGTTCGATCGTCTCCATCGCAGCCGGTCGATCCGCTTTCGGGTCGTAGCGCGTGCTGTGCGGAAAGTCGGTCTCGGTGAGGATCCGGTCAGGCGGAATGATCGCGATCGCCTTCGGGCTCCGCGCCTCGTGGCCGTTCAGCGAGAAGAAGCACCTGAGCTCGAGTGCCTTCCGGGTCTCGCTCTCCGTCCCGCGCCACCAATGCAAGATCGCACCTTGGATTGGTTGGTTCTCGAGCAGCTCGAGCACTACCCGCGTCGCTCCGGTGCTGTGGATCGTGACGGGTCGCGGAGTACGCTGCACGGAGGCCAGCACAGCGGTTAGCACCTCGATCTGCCTGTCCATCGGGACGCGAGAGCGTCGGTCGAGACCAACCTCGCCCACGAACGACGCTGACCGCAGCGCCTCGTCGAAATCGGCCTTGCGGAACGCGTCGACGGCCTCGGGTACGCCTGGATGGCATCCGATGCCCCAGAGGGTGAGCTCGTCTGCCCGCGTCGCCGCGAAACGCCACTCCTCGATCGAGCGTGTGACAGCAAGGACCACGGCGCCGAGGTCCACGAGCTCGCGTGGCTGGATGCGCACGTCAATGTGTGCGTGAGCGTCGATCGGAGGCAGCATCAGGGGATCTTGACGAGCGCGAGCTCGGCAGCCCCACGATCCGCGACGTCGAGCGCGGCATCCGGATCGACGCGCGCTGGGAGCGACGCCGCAAGCACGTCGGCGATCTTGTACGGCTGGCTCGCCCGGTACTCGATCGCGGCGACGTCCGCTCGGTTCAACCACTTCTCGCGTTGGCTCGCATCGCCGCGTAGGCTCTCCTCGATGTACGTCGTGCTGTCGGTGAGGCCCGAGGCGGAGAAGGCGGCGCGGCGCACGAGACATCCGAAGCAGACCCCGCAGTGGGTGCTTGGCCGAAAGCCGTAGTAGTTCGCCCCGCTACGCGCGCAGGAGTGCGAGGTCGAGAGCACGGAGGCGGCGTGAGTCGCGTCGTAGTCGGCGGCGACACGGGTGAACAGCTCCCCCTTCGTCACCAGCTCGAACGGATTGGTGATCGCCACGCTGAGCCCGATCGCATCGTTGATCTCGCCAAGGTCATCGAGGAGGCGCGGATGCGTCGTCCGTGTGGAAAGGGCGCCCCTGCGCTCCTTCGTCAACGGAAGGTTCAGCGACGCGAAGCCGTTTTCGGGGATCCACAGCTCGGCACCACGCACCGCAGCCGCCGCAACACCTAGGGCGATGAAGACTAAGGAGCGGCTGCGAGACGTCCTCTCGTGCGGGAACTCCAGCCCGGACCCGATTTGGTGCTTCTTCCGCCCGATGTCGACGAAGTCGCGGGTGAGTTCTGGTATGCCGAGGCGCGCCAGCGCATCGAGCACCTGATTCTGGGATCCGGTGACGATCGTCCAGTTGGAGTGCGACACCAGGTGGGGTAGCACGCCCTCGTTCACGGAGACAAGCAGCCCACACAGCGAGTCGGCGCCACCGGAGAAGAGGGAGACGCGCTCGCAGGACTCAACTGCGACGTCCACCTTCTTTCGCGCGGCCGAGCGCTTGGCGACGAACGAGACGTCCCAGGTGTCGCCGGTTAGGAAGGCGAGCGTCGCGTTGACTCGATCGACGACCGGTGCCCACCGCGCGGGGTCGAAGACGGGCACGACGAGCTCGAGATTTCGTTGCCATCCCCGCGTTGGCCGATCGGCAGTCCGGTCGACGAGGTACGTCAGCACGGCGAGCCTGAGCAACTCGACGCCAGCATCCGGAACCGCGCCCATCTCCTCAGCGCGAGGGGATACGTTCGTCTTCAGCGACGAAGGCTCCCCGACGGGGCGCCACAGGAAATCTGTCGTCGGAAGCTTGGCGAGTACCGCCTTCGGCAGCGACAGATGCAGCGCGTGTCTGCTCACGCAGCCGGCCTCTCGAACAGAACGCGTCGCGTGAACTCGAGCACCCGATCAATCGCCGATTCGAGTGCGTCGGCCTCGATCGAATCGCCTTCCATCGCAAGGCTGCCGACGCGAGCCTCGATCACACTGTGAAGCTCGTCCTCGGTCACGAGCGTCGCGGCGCCGTCCCGCGATCCGTCGCGCATTTGGCTGCCGAGCTCCGTCAGCATGATCTCGTACACGTACTCGGTTGCGAAGATCGCAACAGCCTCGGCAGCCGCCGGCGGCGTGTCCGCCTCGAGCAGCCTGATAATCATCGTCGAGGCGGCCGCTGCGATCTCGCCGTCCTCGATCGTGGAGGCGGGCCCGGCGAGTGTCTCGATGATCCGCTGCGCCTGCTGGCTCGGCGGCAGTCCCGCGAGAGCGGCAAGGTCAAGTCCGAGCCCGCGAAGCGCTGCCGCGT
>JBGSXQ010000270.1:0-2440 GCA_041751315.1 Gaiellaceae bacterium
GAGGATCTCGTCCTCGCCCTGCGAGGCGAGGATGCGCTCGACGCGTTCGCGCGCAAGCAGGGCATCGACCGCGAGGAGCTCGAGGCCGCGATCACCGCGGGGCTGGTGCGTGCCGTCGACCAGGCCGACGAGGCGGGCGACCTGCCGAGCTTCGTGGCCCCGCTCGTACGCCGAGCGGCCGAGTCGATTCCGCCGTGGCTCGTTCTCGAGACGCTCGAGCGGCTGGGAAGCGTCCTTCCGGGTTAGTTCGACCCGCGCGCGTACAGCAGGGTGCTTGCGACGATGAGCCAGACGAAGCGCCCGTCGTTCTCCACATTGCACGAACGACAGCGACGCTGAAGCATCGCATCGGCGGGTCGGTTGCCACCGGCTGCTACGAGCGTGGCCTCGTCTTGTCGGGGTCGTAGAACGGGAAGCGGACGACCGTCGCGGGTATGCGCTTCTGCAGGCCGTCGAGCTTGCCGACCTCGAGCTTCGTGTCGAGCGCCGCGACCTGTACGGCGACGCGGGCGAGCGCGATGTTCTTGCCGAGGATCGGGCTGCGGGTCCCGCTCGTGACGACGCCGACGCGGTTGCGACCGACGTAGACCTCGTCGCCGTGACCCGCAGTCTCGTTGCCCTCCAGCTCGAGGCCGACGAGCACCCGCTGGGGATGCGCTGCACGCTCCTCGAGTGCCGCCCTCCCGACGAAGTCGTCGTCGGTCTTCAGGTCGACCGCAAAAGCGATCCCCGCCTCGAAGGGGTCGACCTGGTCGTCGAACTCGTACCCCGCGAAGATCAAGCCCGACTCGATGCGGAGGATGTCGAGCGCCTCGAGGCCGAGCGGCGTCAGTCCGTGCTCCGAGCCGGCCTCCCAGATCGCGTCCCACACCGCCGGCCCGTCGGAGGGGTGGCACCACACCTCGTAGCCGAGCTCGCCCGTGTAGCCCGTACGAGACACCACGACGGGGATCCCGTCGTACGTCCCGATGCGTCCGACGGTGAAGCGGAACCACTTGAGATCCTCGATCGAGGTCTGCGTCGGCGGTGTCCACACGATCTTCTTCAGCAGCTCACGGCTCTCCGGCCCCTGGACGGCGACGTTGTGGAGCTGGTCTGTCGACGGCTTGATCCACACGTTCAGGTCGCCGCGCTCGGCGAGCTCGTTCAGGAAGATGCCGTCGTACTCGTCGCCGCCGACGAAGCGGAAGTTGTCGGGCCCGAGCCGGTAGACGGTGGCGTCGTCGATCATCCCGCCGGTCTCGTTGCAGAGCGCCGTGTACGTGACCTGCCCGACCGAGAGCCGGCGCGCGTCGCGTGTGATCGCCTTCTGTACGAGCGTCTCGGCATCAGGGCCGAGGATCTCCCACTTGCGAAGCGGCGAGAGATCCATGATCGCGACCTTCTCGCGGCAGGCCCAGTACTCGGCGATCGCCCCTGCGTTGTCGAAGCCTTGCGGCAGCCAGTAGCCGCGATATTCGACGAAGCTCTTCGTCAGCTCGCTCGTGCGCGGATGGAAGGTCGTCTCGCGAGTGAGCACCGGGTCGGCGTCCGCCGTGACGCGGCGCGCGATCGCCACCGAGAACGAGTTGTCCGGCGCGTACACGCGGACGTGCACCGGCGTGATCTGCCAGCCGTTCGCGGCGTCGATGTCGTCGGGGCACGCCGACGACGCGCACACGAGGTCGCTCATGGCGCGCAGGAGCACGTAATCGCCGGGGCGCGACCACGGCTCGTCCATGACGAACACGTTGTGGGCGTCGAAGCCGGTGTTGTAGAAGAGGTTGAGCGCCTCCCAGCCCTTGCGCGAGGCGATCCCGAACGGCGCCACCTCGCCGTTGAAGTTCCCCGTGCAGTTGACGTGGCCCGGGTAGCCCATGTCCTCGTAGTACTTGGCCGTGCAGGCTAGGCCGAAGGTGTCGTGGCGGCCGACGGTGTCGCGCACGACCTCGACCAGCGGATCCTGGTCGACGTCGTAGAACTTCCCCTGCAGGCCGGGCATCGGGTACGCCTGCCCCATGAGCGACCGCGTCGTCGTGGCGTCGAGCCCGCGCTCGAGCCCTGCCTCGAGCTTTCGCCGATGGAACGCCAGGAAGTCCGAGCACTGCTTGCCCTCGATGTCGATGACCTGGATGAACTCGCCCGCGCGCACCTCGTATGCGAGCGCAGTCGCCGCGTCGACGCGGAAGTCGAGCCGGGGCTCCGCGAGCGGGGGAGGGAGCTCCTGGTGTTCATACGTGCGCGGCGTGGCGCGGCGAACCTCGACGAGTAGCTCTGAGGGGGGAGGCGCGCCGTCGACGATGCGGCCTGCTGGCGCTGCAACCACGACAGTGACCGCGCGCTCGGCGCGGAACGTGTGCGCGGTCCCTGCTGGTGACCAGTCGCCGAACAGGGGTATCGCAAGTGCATTCGCGGGATCCAGCCCGCGCGAGCCGAGCTCGTGTGCGAGCAGGCTTTCGTT
>JBGSXQ010000271.1:0-5731 GCA_041751315.1 Gaiellaceae bacterium
GGATGCGCGCGTGCGCTTCGGTGGCGAGCACCGGTCGCGCGTGCAAGAGCCCGTGCACGTAGCCGTCCGCGGCGAACCGCGTCGCCCCCGTGACCTTCTCCGGTGCGTCGATGCGCGGGCGAGAGACGCCGAGGAGCTCGGTCATGCCGCCCTCCGCGCGCGTGCGCTCGCGAGGGCTCGTTCGGCGACGACGAGGGCGAGCTCGCGCCTGTACTCCTCCGAGGCGAAGCGGTCGCCGAAGACGTCGGCGGAGGCGATGGACTCGCTCGGTGGGCCCGAGAGCACGAACGGCGTCGCTCCGATCCCGGTGAGCGCGACCGTCTCGCTATCCGGACCGACGAGCGCTGCGGCGCCGGCGAGCGCGAAACCCGAGGCCGGGTGCTCGACGGAGACGTACGCGGAGCCCGAGCCGTCGGCCGGCAGCGGCACGACCACGTCGGTCACGAGCTCCTGTTGGCGAAGGGCCGTCGTGAACGGCCCGAGGAGCATCTCCGAGACCGGAACCTCCCGCGTGCCGTCGGGAGAGCGAACCGCGAGCCGAGCACCCAGCGCGAGTAGGACGGCAGGCATGTCGGAGGCGGGATCGGCGTGCACGATGCTGCCGCCGATCGTCCCGAGGTTGCACACTTGGACGTCTCCGATGCCCCGTGCGCACTCGGCGATCGCCTCGAGGCCCGGTTGCTCGAGGTCGGCGAGCTCGGACCACGTCGTGAGGGGGCCGATGTGGAGCTCGCCGTCGCGCTCCTCGATCCCGCGCAGCTCGAGTCGCGAGATGTCGACGACGAGCGACGGCCGCGCGATGCGCAGCTTCATGACCGGGATGAGCGACTGCCCGCCGGCGATCGCCTTCGCGTCGGGCTCGGCGAGGAGCTCGAGCGCGTTGTCGACGTCCGACGCCCGGGCGTAGCGGGTTGCAGCCGGGATCACGCCAGCGCTCCCGCGGCCGCACGTATGGACTCGACGACGCCCTGGTACCCGGTGCAGCGACAGAGATTGCCGCGTAGCGCGTGGCGGATCGCGTCGTCGCTCGGAGCGGTCTCGCGCGACAGAAGGTCGGCGGCCGTGAGGATGATGCCGGGCGTGCAGAAGCCGCACTGCAGGCCGTGATGCTCGACGAATGCACGCTGCAGGGGATGCATCTCGCCGTCTCCCGCCAGCCCTTCGATCGTCGTGATCTCACGCCCCTCGGCCTGATGTGCCAGCACGGTGCAGCTCTTCACCGCACGGCCGTCCAGCAGCACGGTGCACGCTCCGCACTGACTCGTGTCGCAGCCGATGTGCGCTCCCGTGAGCCCGAGCCCGTCCCGCAGCGCGTGCACGAGTAGCGTGCGTCCCTCCGCCTCGACGGAGCGTTCCTCTCCGTTGACGACCAGCGTGAGGGTGTCAGACACCGGCGGGGAGCGAGGCGAGCTTGTCGCGGAGGTACGTGAGGTACGGCTGGGGATCGATCGACGCCGTTCCGGTCAGCCGCTCGATCGTCTCCTTCGGAGTGAACTTCCGCCCGAGCGAGTAGAGATTGTCGCGCAACCACGTGGCGAGCTCGCCGAGCTCACCCGCCTCCATCTGCGCGTCGAGATCCGGGATCGCCTCGCGCACAGCCGACCAGATCTGCAGCGAGATGACGTTTCCGAGCGCGTACGTCGGGAAGTAGCCGATGCCTCCCTGCGACCAGTGGATGTCCTGGAGCACGCCGTGCGTGTCGTCGGGCACCTCGACTCCGAGCATGTCCGCCATCCCCGCGCTCCAGGCTTCGGGAAGGTCCTTCGGATCGAGTGAGCCGTCGACGAGCTGCTGCTCGAGCTCGAAGCGCAGGATGATGTGAAGGCTGTACGTCGTCTCGTCCGCCTCGACGCGGATGAGCCCGGGCTCCGCACGGTTGATCGCGGCGAGGAAGGTCTCGAGGTCGACGCCGCCCAGTTGCTCCTCGAACGTCTGCTGGAGCGGCTCGTACCAGTGCAGCCAGAAGGGCCGCGAGCGGCCGACGAGGTTCTCCCAGGTTCGGCTCTGCGACTCGTTGAGCCCCAGCGACGGCGAGGACGCGAGCGGCGTGCGCTCGAGCGACGACGCAATGCCGTGCGCGTAGTGGCCGTGGCCGCCCTCGTGCAGGGTCGACCAGAGCCCGTCGAGCCCGCTCTCGAAGCGCGTCGTCATCCGCACGTCGCGGCGCGAGAAGGAGGTGCAGAACGGATGCACCGTGGGATCGAGCCGATAGGAGCCTTCCTCCAGGCCGATCGACGCGAGGATGCGCTCGTAGAACGCTTTCTGCGCGCCGACGGGGAAGCGCTGCTGCAGGAACGACGCATCGACGCGGGGTGCCTCGCGCACCAGGTCGGTGAGAACGGGTCGGATCGCTGCGAAGACCTGCGCGACCTCGGTCGTCGTCATATACGGCTCGAAGTCGTCGAGGAGCGGCGTGTACGGCGAGTCATCCCACTCGAAGCACTCGACGTAGCGATGCTTCAGCTCGAGGTTGCGCTGGAGAGCCGGGAGGAAGCCTGCGAAGTCGTTCTCTGCTCGTGCCTTGATCCAGACCTGGTTGCCGAGCGCCGCCGCGCGAACCATCTCCGTGCGCAGCTCGGTCGGCACACGGCGCTGCTTCTCCCAGTCGCGGCGTGTGACGCGGATGATGCTCGCGTCGTCGGAGTCGTAGTCCAGCGACTCCTCCAGCGGGCGCAGGCGCTCGAGGAGGCGGCCGACCTCGTCGTCGGTGAATCGCTCGTGCGCGATCCTGAAGATCGTCGCGAGCGCCTCGGCCCGAGCGGGATGCCCGCCGGGCGGCATCGTCACCTTCTGATCCCACGAGAGCACCATCCCGGTGCGGGTGAGATCTGAGATCTCGGCGAGGCGCTCCTTGAGGGCGCGGAGGTCGGCGTCCACCGCGAAGGACTCTATCTACGCCGTTAGGATCGGCGTCCGTGAGCGACCAGGCGATCGAGACCCTCTTCGACGAGCAGCGCCGCTATCCGCCGCCGCCGGAGTTCGCGGCGCAGGCGAACGCGAAATCAGACATCTACGACCTGCCGTTCGAGGAGTTCTGGGAGCGCGAGGCGCGCGAGCGGGTCACCTGGTTCGAGCCGTTCGAGACGCTGCTCGAGTGGGAGCTCCCGTACGCCAGGTGGTTCGTCGGTGGGAAGATCAACGTCGCCTACAACTGCCTGGACCGCCACGTCGAGGCGGGACTCGGTGACCGAGTCGCCTACTACTACGAAGGTGAGCCGGTCGACGAGCGGGCCACCATCACGTACGGGGAGCTGCTCGACGAGGTCGTGCGTGCGGCCAACGGGCTGAAGGCGATCGGTGTCGGCAAGGGCACGCCGGTCGGGATCTACATGGGCATGGGCGTCGGTCTCCCCGTGGCGATGCTGGCCTGCGCGCGGCTGGGCGCTCCGTTCACGGTCGTCTTCGGCGGCTTCTCCGCGGAGTCGCTTGCGGATCGTCTGAACGACATGAGCTGCGAGGTCCTCCTCACGCAGGACGAGAGCTACCGGCGCGGGACGATCGTGCCCCTCAAGCGCAACGCGGACGAGGCGCTTGCGTCGTGCCAGGGCGTACGGAAGGTCGTCGTGGGCCAGCGCACCCGCGGTGCGGTCCCGATGACCGCTGGCCGCGACCTCACGTGGAACGACCTGGTGGAGGGCCAGCCGACCGATCCCGCGTCGTGCCCGTGCGAGCCTATGGACTCGGAAGATCTTCTCTACCTCCTGTACACGAGCGGCACGACCGCGAAGCCGAAGGGCATCGCGCACTCGACGGCCGGCTACCTCGTCGGGGTCGCTTCGACGCACCATTACATCTTCGACCTGAAGCCGGGCACCGACGTCTACTGGTGTGCTGCAGACATCGGCTGGGTGACCGGGCACTCGTACATCGTCTTCGGCCCGCTCTGCAACGGGGCGACGAGCGTCCTCTACGAGGGAACGCCCGACTTCCCTGACAAAGAGCGCTGGTGGGATCTCGTCGAGCGCTACCGGGTCACGATCCTCTACACGGCGCCGACGGCCATCCGCGCGCACATGAAGTGGGGCCCGGAGCACGCCGCGAAGCACGACCTCACGTCGCTGCGCCTCCTGGGCACCGTCGGCGAGCCGATCAATCCCGAGGCATGGATGTGGTACCGCGAGCACATCGGGCTCGACCGCACGCCGATCGTCGACACCTGGTGGCAGACGGAGACCGGGATGATTCTCATCACGCCGCTCCCTGGCGTGACGACGACGAAGCCGGGCTCGGCGACGAAGCCGTTCCCGGGAGTCGAGGCTGCCGTCGTGGACGATCGTGGCAACGATGTCGGTCCGGGTGGCGGCGGCTACCTCGTGCTGAAGCGGCCGTGGCCCGCCATGACACGCGGGATCTTCGGCGACGACGCCCGCTTCCGGGCGACGTACTGGGAGCGCTTTCCCGGGATGTACTTCGCCGGCGATGGTGCGCGCATAGACGAGGACGGCGACTTCTGGCTTCTGGGCCGCGTCGACGACGTGATGAACGTCTCCGGCCACCGGATCTCGACGATCGAGGTCGAGTCCGCGCTCGTCGATCACCAGAGCGTCGCGGAGGCGGCTGTCTGCGGCCGCGCCGACGCTCTGACGGGCCAGGCGATCGTCGCGTTCGTGACGCTCAAGGGCGGCGAGGAAGGCACGGTCGAACGCCTCGAGGAGCTCCGCGACCACGTCTCAGTGAAGATCGGGCCGATCGCGAAGCCGGCGAACATTGTCTTCACTCCCGAGCTGCCGAAGACGCGCTCCGGGAAGATCATGCGCCGCCTTCTCCGTGACGTAGCGGAAAACCGGCCGTTGGGCGACACGACGACGCTGGCCGACCCGACCGTGGTCGCCGAGATCGCCGACCGCGCGGTCGCTCAGCCCACCGAGGACTGAGCCGATGGATCTACGCTCGTAGCGGGAACGTCGTCAGCCCTTGCTCGCGCGCTGCGTTCAACAGCGGCCCGTCGGCTGCCACGAATACCGTGGCAGCCTCGGCAACGCTCTCGCAGCGCCTGTCTGTAGCGACATGGCTCGGCCGGACGGCGGGTCAGGCTGTCACCAGGGCCGCTCGAAAGGCCGAGACGGTTCTGTCGATGTCACGCTCGCTCGTGCGCCAGTTCGATACGGACAGCCGGATCGCAGCGCGGCCGTCCCAGACCGTTCCCGACATCCATGCCTCGCCACTCGCCTGCACCGCGGCGAGCATCGCACTCGTCGTCGCGTCGTCCGCGAATCGGAACAGGACCGCAGCGGCTGCCGAGACCGAGCAACCGCAACGCACGGTCGATCGTGACGTGCCGCTTCCCACCCGTGATCACGGTGATCCCGGGTGCTCCCATGAGACCGTCGGACTCGACGTCCCAGCCGACACGCTCGAGCACGGCGTGCCGCGCTGCGGCGAGGCAGGTCACGTGCGCCATCTGACAGCCCGTGACGAGCGCGAACGACGCGCTCTGCGGGATCTCGAGGAGGTCCTTCAGCCACTCGCCGGCGACCTCCTCGACGACCGCAGCCGAGGGCCCGCCCACGACGAGGCCCGCGTTCTGATCCCACGTCGACGTGAGCCAGTCCGCAGCGAGCGACGCCGGTAACGCACCACCGATCACGAAACCGAAGTAGCGCCCGCTCGGGATGCCGAAGACGCCGGGCTCAACGGCTGCAGCGAGTGCCTCGACGACCTCGAGCGGCTCGCTCGGCGCGTCGGGCAGCGCCCCGCCGAGGCTTGCGCGCAGCTCCTCCACCGTCGCGCT
>JBGSXQ010000272.1:0-6732 GCA_041751315.1 Gaiellaceae bacterium
GCGTGGCGCTCGAGGGCAACGTCCCGTGGAGCGCGCTCGACCGCGCGCGCTACGACGGCGCTGCCTGGGTCGAGCTCGGCGTCGTGCCTGGAGGCTACGGCTGGGTCTTCCCGAAGGGCGACCATGCGAACCTCGGCGTCGGTGGGTGGATGGTGGAAGGGCCTCGGCTACGCAGCCACCTCGATCGGCTGGCTCGCGTGCATGGAGTCGATCCCGCCCAGCTCTCGGACGTTCGCGGCCATCGTCTCCCGATGCGACGCCTCGGGACTTCGGCGGCGCGTGGGCGTGTGCTTCTCGTCGGCGACGCGGCGGGGCTCGTCGACCCACTCTCGGGCGACGGGATGTACGAGGCATTCGTCTCGGCGAAGCTCGCCGCGGACGCTGTTATGGAGGGTCGGCCGGAGCACTACGAGGAAGCGCTCTCGGCCGCGCTCGATGGTCACGCGGCCTCGTCGTGGAAGGCGAAGCACGCGACCGAGCGGTATCCGCTTGCTTGCGTGTGGGCGCTGCGGGCACCCGGAGTCTTCGGCGCGGTGTCAGAGCTGCTTCGCGGAGAGATCCGTCATCCGAGCGAGGTTCGCCGCCTTGCACGGCCACCGCTCCGCGCCCTGGCCCGGCTTGCGCGCGCCGCACCGCCGATCGCGTGACGTCGACCCCTCAGGCGACCTGCGGCTCGCGCTCGGGCCTGAGGACGACTGGGCCGAATGCGAGCCTCGATCCGATGTGCAGCGGATCCGACGGCTTCGAGTAGAAGTACCCCTGCCCGAGTGAGCAGCCGAGGGACCGCAGCATCTCGGCTTGCTCGAACGTCTCGATGCCCTCCGCGACGACCTCGAGCCCGAGCGTCTCCGCGAGCCGCAGGATCGCGTCGACGAATGTGCTCTCCTCGTCGATGCGATCGATGAACGGCTTCGCGATCTTGAGCATGTCGATCGGGAAGTCGCGCAGATGGCTGAGCGACGAGTACCCGGTGCCGAAGTCGTCGAGGGCGAGGCGAACCCCGAGCCGCCGGAGCTTCGTGAGCATGTCGATCGCTGCTGCGGGATCCTGCATGGCGCTCGACTCGGTGATCTCGAGAATCAGGCGGTCGGGGGGGATCGCCGTCTCCAGGAGGATCGTCTCCACGTCTCTCGTCAGGCCGGGGTTTCGAAGCTCGCTCTGGGAGAGGTTCACACTCACGACCAGGTCTTGGTGGAAGCGGTGGCGCGAGCGCCACGTCTGGAGCTGGAGGCAGGCCTGCTGCAGAATGGCCCGGCCGATGGGGGGCATGATCCCCGCCTCCTCGGCGAGCGGGATGAAGCTGTCGGGCATGACCAGACCACGCTCGGGATGACGCCACCTGGCGAGCACCTCCAAACCCATTACCCGGCCCGTCTCCAGGTCGACGATCGGCTGGAAGTGGGCGTCGATCTCGCCCCGCTCGACAGAGCCCTCGAGGGTCGAGGCGAGCTCATGCCGCGTCTGCGCGCGTACGTGCATCTCCGGGTCGTACCAGGCGAAACCTCCCTTGCCGTTCGTCTTCGCCGCATACATGGCGACGTCCGCGTTGCGGAGGAGCTCTTCCGTGACCATCCCTCTGCCTGCCTGCGCGATGCCGACGGATGCGTGGACTCGTATCTCGCGGCTCTCGAGCATGACGGGCTCGCGCAGGGCCTCCACGAGACGGGTCGCGACCGCCTCCGCGTCCTCGCGCGTGGCGCGCTCGAGGAGCACGGCGAACTCGTCTCCCCCGAGTCGCGCAACGAGATCGCCCGGGCGCAGCGAGGATCGCACTCGCTCCGCGGCTGCGATGAGCAGCTGGTCACCCGCGCTGTGCCCGAGACTGTCGTTGATCGTCTTGAAGTCGTCGAGGTCGACGAAGAGGACCACGGATCGCAGCGTGTCCGCGGGCCGCGCCAGGGCACCGTGGACGCGCTCGGCGAAGAGGCGTCGGTTGGCGAAGCCCGTGAGGCTGTCGTGGAACGCCTGATGGCGGAGCTGGCTCTTGACGCGATCGTTCTCGAGCATCGCCCCCGCGTGGCTCGCGAACGTCTCGAACAGCCGGCGGTCGTCGTGCGTGAACGTCGCGGCATCGCCGAGCCGGTTGCCCACGAGCACCATGCCGAAGACGCGGTCGGTCCCGCGCAGCGCCGTGACGATGGCGTCCTCGAGGCCGTGCTCGGCGAGGTAGCCGTCGAGCGCGTGAGACTGCCTGAGCTCGGGGAGGAGCTCGGCGGCCTCGCTGGCCGCGACCGTCTCGAGTGCGCTGAGGTGCGTCTCCGTGAGGGCAAGCGGCTTCATGAGCTCCTCCTCGGAGGGGCTGACCACGCTGCGGAGCGCCACCTCGTCGGCTGAGTGGCCGACCATCACGATCTCGGCGACCTCGGCCGAGAGCATCGTCCTCGCGTCCTCGAGGAGCTCACGCACCGAGGACTGGAACTCCGCACCCTGCATCGCGCGCATCGATCGCGACAGGAACTCGAGGTGTCCCTGGCGGCGTCGAAGAGTCGTGTACGCGTTCAGCGCGACGGCAGTGCTCACGATCGGCACGACCATGACCCAGAGCGACCTTGGATCGAGCTCGGCGAGCATGATGGTGGCAATCGCGAGGCTCGCACTCGCGAACGCTCCTCCTGCCGCCACTCCGATGAGCGTGCGCGGTTGGGCGCTCAGCGGCCTTCCGGTACCCAGGCGTGCGAGGAGGCTCACGAGGAGGAGCGAGATGGCCGCGCTTGCACCGGCCGCGACGACCGCGCCGGCCCAGCCCGCAGGCCCATGTGCGCTCCCGAGTGCGAGGAACGCGTGGAAGCACATGAGTGCGACGCAGGCTCCGAGCGCGAGTACGGCGAGGTTGAAGATCACGGTGAGCGGCGGGTACCGGCGGACGATCGCCAGAGCGACGATCGCACCCAGGGCCTGGGCCGCAAGCAGGTCGGCGGGCGCGAGAAGGAAGAGGCCGAGCACGAGGGCGAACTCGCCGAGCGAGAGGCTGTGCGCCTCCTTGCGAAAGTGGATCTGTACCGGGAACGCCTCCGCGACGAAGAACACGACGATGAGCGTCCACCACGGCAGGCCCAGCGTGGGCGTGGGCTCGGAGAGGTCCGCGAGCAACGTGAAGAAGACGACGCACGCCGCCAGTGCGACGACGGCGGCGAGCGCGGGGACGAGGGTCCGCTCGACAGGCGAGGAGATCACTCCTCTGCCAACCCTTCTCGACGCCGTGATGCTCACGGCCGGCTACTCCCTTCCGACCCGAGGGGTCTCTTCAACCGCAGAGGAGCTGAGCCCTCCGATTGCCGTCGAAACGTAGGGAGACGCCTACCCCGCAACGTCCCCCGAATGGGTGGGCGTCGTCACCCGTGCGGAGGGAGCGCCGGCCGCTGGTCACGCGGCGCTAAAGGGCGCGCCGATGCGCGCCGATCTCGGGAGAGTCCATGGACCTGAACGCAGTGCTTCGCCATGCCGTCGAGAACGGCGCCAGTGACGTCCATCTGAAGATCGGGCAGCCACCGATCCTGCGCACCGACGGCGATCTCGACGTCCTCGGGGGCTTCCCACCCATGGGCGAGGCGGAGCTCGACTCGGTGCTGGGGCAGGTGACCGCGGCGGTGCCCGCACGGCGTGCCACGTTCGAGCAGACGGGCGACCTGGACATCGCGTACTCGCAGCCCGATCTTCCGAGGTTTCGCGTGAACGGGTTCCGGCAGCGCGGGGCGGTGTCCTTCGCGTTCCGCGTGATCCCGGATGCGATCCCGGCCTTTGACGAGCTACACCTGCCGTCCGGTGTCAAGCGGCTCGCCGAGGAGCAACGCGGCCTCGTGCTCGTCACAGGCGCGACCGGATCGGGCAAGACGACCACGCTCGCCGCGATGCTCGATCACATCAATCGTACGCGGAGGCAGCACATCGTGACCGTCGAGGATCCGATCGAGGTCATGCACCAGGATCGGAAGTGCATCGTGAACCAACGCGAGGTCGGCCTGGACACGGAGAGCTTCGGACAGGCACTGCGGCGAGTCCTCCGGCAGGACCCGGACGTCATCCTCATCGGCGAGCTGCGCGACGCCGAAACCGCGCAGGTCGCTCTCCAGGCCGCCGAGTCCGGCCACCTCGTCTTCTCCACGCTGCACACCCTCGATGCGGCCGAGACGATCGGGCGCATGGTCGAGTTCTTCCCGCCCGAGAAGCAGCCGCAGGTGATCTCGATCCTCGCCGGCGTGCTGCGGGGCGTCGTCAGCCAGCGGCTTCTGCCGCGTGTGGACGGCGGGCGGATCCCGGCCGTCGAGGTGATGGTCTCGAACGCCCGGATCGCCGAGTTGATCCGTGAGCGGCGTGCCGACGAGATCACGGACGCGATCGCCGACGGCGAGTTCTTCGACATGCAGACCTTCGCGAAGGCGCTCATCGCCCTCGTGCTCGAGGGGCTCGTCGACCGTGAGACCGCGGCCAACGCGGCGACGAACCGTCACGACTTCGAGATTGCCCTCCAGCACGCCGAGAAGCTCGTGCTGTCCAAGAAGGTCGCGTCCGGCGAGGTCGAAGCGCCCGGGTCGGCCGAGTCCGAGGGGTCGCGCGACGACGGCATGCCCGCGCTGCGCGTCGCGGGGGGCTGAGGTGGCTCGAGCCCGTCAGCTCCTGCGGCGGCTGGGGCGCGAGGAGAGTGGCTTCACGCTCATCGAGCTCGTCACGGTGATGGCCATGTTCCTCATCACGGTGACGTGCCTCTCGTACGCGCTCATCGCTGCGAACAAGGCCGAAGCGGACATGAATCGGCGCTTCGCATCGCAGATCAACGCGCGCATCGCGCTCGACCAGCTTCGTCGTGAGATCCACTGCGCCTCCGCGGTGTCGCCGACGGGATCGTCCGCGAGCATCACGATCACGCTCGGGAGCCGCTGCCCGTCGGCCGGCGCCGGTACGACCGTGAGCTGGTGCACCTCGGGGAGCGGGACGCGCTACGCGCTCTACCGCCAGGTCGGGGCGACGTGCACGACGGCGGGGAAGAAGGCCGCCGACTACCTGACGACCGGAACGGTCTTCTCGTACGCCGCGCAGTCTGCCAGCACGCTCGGGACACTCTCCGTGACGCTGCCGGTCGACTCGCAGACGGGACTGCGGCCGTACAGGCTCGAGGACGACATCGTCCTGCGCAACTCCACCCGCACATGACCCACGTCCCCCGAAAGGGTCATGCCGGCGGCCGAGGATTCCCGTTCACTCAGGCGTGACCTCCGATCAGGGAGCTGCGGTGTCACAATCGATCTTGAGCGCCGTTCGCCGCTCGCTCGGCGACGAGCGCGGCTTGGCGTTGCCGTACGCGCTCGGCGTGACGATGATCCTGTCCGCGCTCGCGGCGGCCATCTTCGCGTACACCACGACGAATCAGGGCTCGGCGAAGCGCCAGGCGGCAGACCAGCGCGCCTACGGCCTCGCCGAGACGGGCTTGAGCTATGCGCTCTCGACGCTCCAGAACTCGGGTCCCACCTACACCTCCGTGCCCGCGCTCGCCGGCGGCGGCACGACCGTGAGCCTGACCGGTGGAACCACGCGGTACTGGGGCACCCTGTCGGGCAACGTCTGGACGCTGAACGCGAACGGGACGGTCTACAACCCGACCGGGCCGGGAACGTCGAACGTCGAACGGAACGTGAGCCTGCAGGCCGAGATCACCACGACGACGACCGGGGACACGCGGCCATACGACTACTTCTTCGTCGACCAGCCGACGGGTTGCTTCACGCTCACGAACACCGTGACGATGGAGGTTCCGCTGTACGTCCGCGGGGATGTCTGCCTAGAGAACAACTCGATCATCTCGAGTCCCGCAGTCCACGTTCTCGGTAACGTCAACGTGAACAGTCCGCAGGCCTCCGTCGGCACATCGGCAGCGCCGATCCCGGACTTCAGCATCTCCGAGTACTGCTGGCGCAGTGGAGCCCAGACCGCGTGCAGCGCCAGCTCGACGTCGCGGGTGTGGGCGAGCGTTTACGGCACGAGCCCTCCGAACCTGGCCAAGCCGACGGTTGACCTTGCTTACTGGTATGCGAACGCCGACCTCGGTCCGCGGAGCGCGTGCTCCACGGGAACGTTCCCTGGCGGGTTCGACAACGACGCTGTTCTGAACGTGAGCCGCGGCAACGTCGACCTGACACCCGCCTCGAGCTACGACTGTGTGAAGACCGACGGCGCCGGGAACGTCGTCGGCCGCATCAAGTGGGTCCCCGGCGGAACCCCCTCGACCCCGGGGAAGCTCACGATCGCCGGTGTCATCTACATCGATGGAAACCTCACGTGGTCGAACCTCAGCCTCATCGAGTACGACGGGCGCGGGACGATCTATGCCTCGGGCAAGCTCACGATCCAGAACCAGGCCGACATGTGCGGCGTCCAGGCCTGCGATGCGACCTGGGATCCCAGTGTCGACTTCCTCAGCTTCGTCGTCGGATCGCTACTGGCGAGCGGTGGGACGGACACGCTCTCGGGCGACGTGGGCAACAAGGTGACGTTCCAGGGGGCGCTCTTCCTGGTGAACGACTACGACCAGGACAACAACTCGACGATCTGGGGCCCCGTGATCGCGCGCAACGCGACGGTCTCCAACTCGACCCTCTTCAAGCCGCTGCCCGGCCCCCTGGGCGGGCTTCCGCCGGGGCTCCCGGCCGACACGGTCACGGTGACGACGGTCGACCTCGTCCCCGGCAGCTACGCGGGGTAGGTCGCCCGTGAACGTCGCCGCCGCCGCGTTCGTCCTCG
>JBGSXQ010000273.1:0-2277 GCA_041751315.1 Gaiellaceae bacterium
CGACACCGGCGAGGTGATCGCGGCCGAGGCGGTTCCCGTGCTCACGGGCGATACGGTCGAGTCCCTGCGCGCCCGCGTGCACGATGCGGAGCACCGGTTGCTGCCGCGAGTGGTCACCGAGCTCGTCGCGGAGATCGCGGCGGGCCTCTCCTCGGCAAAGGCGGGTCGGTGATGCGCGCGCTGATCTCCGTCTACGACAAGACGCGGGTGGCTGCGTTCGCGAAGGGCCTCGTCGACGTCGGCTTCGAGCTCGTGGCGAGCGGTGGCACTGCCTCGGCGCTCGAGGAGGCCGGCTTGCCGGTCACGAAGGTCGAGGAGGTCACCGGTTTTCCGGAGCTCCTCGGCGGACGCGTGAAGACGCTGCATCCGCACATCCACGCCGGCATCCTCGCGCGGCGCGATCTCCCCGAGGATGCAAGTGCGCTCGCGGAGCACGGCATCGAGCCGTTCGACCTCGTCTGCGTCAGTCTCTATCCGTTCGAGCTCGCCGCGGATCGACCTGAGCTCGACGAGGCTGGGCTCATCGAGATGATCGACATCGGCGGCCCGTCGATGCTGCGCGCCGCCGCGAAGAGCTTCTCGTCCGTCGTCGCCGTGTGCCGCCCGCAGGACTACGACACCGTGCTCGAGGAGCTCGAGGCAGGCAACGGGACGACGTCGCTCGATCTCCGCCGGCGGCTTGCGGCGATCGCCTTCGCGCGGTCGGCCGCGTACGAGGCGGCTATCTCGCGCTGGTTCCAACGAGACCAGGGATTCCCGGAGACGTTCGTGCCGGCGTTCGATCGTGTGCGCGAGCTCCAGTACGGCGAGAACCCGCACCAGCGCGCCGCGTATTACGCCGAGCGAGGCGTTCGCACGCACCTCCTCTCGTACGTCCAGCAGTTTCAGGGGAAGGAGTTGTCGTTCAACAACCTCAACGACCTGTCGGCGGCACGGCTGCTGGCGCTCGAGCTCGATCGGCCGGGCTGCGTGATCGTCAAGCACGCGAATCCGTGCGGTGTGGGCGTGGGCGGGACGATCGAGGAGGCATACGCGAAAGCGCTGGCGGCAGATCCCGTGTCCGCGTTCGGTGGCGTCGTCGTCGTCAACCGCTCCGTGACGGCAGCGCTCGCGTCTGCACTCACGGAGCAGTTCATCGAGGTGCTGTTCGCGCCCGCGTACGAGCCGGCGGCTCTCGAGGCGCTCGCTACCAAGCCGGCGCTGCGCGTGCTCGAGCACGGTGAGCAGCGAGCGCCGAGCAACGCGGAGCGGGACTACCGCCGCGTGATCGGAGGGCTTCTCGTCCAGGATCGCGACCGCGTGTCGGTCTCGAGAGATGGGATGGAGATCGCCTGCGGCGAGATCTCGGACGAGCAGTGGGACGACCTCCTCTTCGCGTGGCGCATCGTGAAGCACGTCACCTCCAACGCGATCGTGCTCGCGCGAGGAGGCCAGACGCTCGGGATCGGTGCCGGCCAGATGAGCCGGGTCGACGCGGTGCGGATCGCCGTCGAGAAGGCGCGTGAGCTGGGCCACTCGCTCGAAGGCGCCGTGCTCGCCTCCGACGCCTTCTTCCCGTTCGCCGACGGGCCGCAGGTCGCGCTCGACGCCGGAGTCGCGGCCTTGATCCAACCTGGGGGGTCGAAGCGCGACGCCGAGGTGATCGAGGCCGTGAGCGATGCAGGCGCGGCCATGGTTCTCACCGGCCGCCGCCACTTCCGCCACTGATGGACGCCTTCGATCTCGACGTCCGTCGTCACGTCTACTTCGCTGTCGTGGCGAACGGGCGTCCACCGACCGCCGCCGAGACGGCTGCCGCCCTCGATGTCGACGAGCCCGTGGTGGCCGACGCGTACCGGCGGCTCCATGACGCGCACGCCCTCGTCCTTCATCCCGATACGACCGAGATCTGGATGGCGAACCCGTTCTGCTTCGCGCCGACACCTCATCGCGTGATCGCGGGTGGGCGCACGTGGACGGGCACCTGCTGCTGGGACTCGCTGGGGATTCCCGCCGCCCTCCACTCGGACGGTCGTATCGAGACGGAGTGCGCGTGCTGCGGCGAGCGGCTGGAGCTCGCAGTCAGCGCGGGGGAGGTCGTCGAGGGCGCCGACGTTCTCTGCCATGTCCTCGTGCCGGCGCGGCGCTGGTGGGACGACATCGGATTCACCTGAAGCACGATGGTCTTCCTCCGGTCGGAGGAGCACCTCGCACGCTGGCTCGGCGCGAACGGCTGGCAGCCCGGCGCGACGTTGACGGCGCCGAGCATGAGCGACCTCGCGCAGGCGTGGTGGTGGA
>JBGSXQ010000274.1:0-3367 GCA_041751315.1 Gaiellaceae bacterium
GCCTCGCGGTCGCGGCGGTCGGCACGGAGACGGACGGCTCGATCGTCTGCCCGGCCGGCGCGAACGGCATCGTCGGGATCAAGCCGACGTTGGGGCTGTGGAGCCGCTCCGGCATCGTCCCGATCAGCGCCGACCAGGACACGGCCGGTCCGATGGCCCGCTACGTGACCGACGCCGCCGGGCTTCTCGGAGCTGCGACCGGCGTCGACCCGGACGACGACGCGACGGATGATCAGGCTGGCAACGCCTTCACCGACTACACCCAGTTCCTCGACGATGACTCGCTCGACGGAGCTCGAATCGGCGTCTGGCGCGACGGGACGTTCGTCGACCGTGCCCTAACGGGCCCGGTCATCGAGCCGATCCTCGACGATGCCGTCGAAGCGTTGGAGGCACAGGGCGCTGAGATCGTCGAGGGGATGGACATCGACCTGTCGGCGACGGCCGGCGAGTTCGCCGCGCTCTTGTGCGAGTTCAAGGCGGACATCGCGACCTACCTCGAGACCTATGTCGACGGGATCAACCCGGTGACGGGCCAGCCCTACCCGCAGACCCTCGCCGAGCTGATCGAGTTCAACCAGGATCATCCCGAACTCGAAGGTCTCTGGAACGACCTTGTGTTCGAGCTCGCCGAGGAGACGAACGGGCGGGACGGGGAGTGCGCCGATATCCGTGCCGGCGTCACGCCGCCGGTTCAGGAGGCAGTCGACGAAATCATGGCCGACAACGATCTCGACGCGATCGTCGCCCTCACGAACGGCCCCGCTTGGCCGACGAACGAGAACCCCGACGAGGGTGACCTGGACGGCCAGTTCCAGTACTTCGTGGGCTCGTCGTCAGCGGCGGCTGTGTCAGGGTACGCCGACATCACGGTTCCAGCCGGATACATCGAGGGGCTGCCGGTCGGGGTCACATTCATCGGCGGACGCTGGGCCGAGCCGGAGCTGCTCGGCCTTGCCTACGACTACGAGCAGGCGACGAAGGTTCGTGTCCCGCCGCAGTACATCCCCACGATCGGCGACGATCTGTTCCCCGGGATCCCGAGCTCGCTGCATCGGGCTCAGACGCAGTCGCAGCGGTTGGACAAGAGTCAGCGCGGCCTCATCGTGCGCTTCCGGTAGAGGACGACGTGGCGAGAACGGAGCCCGGCCATTTTCGGCCGGGCTCCGCTGTTTCGAGCCCGTGACGTCGCCGTCGCATGCACGATGTCTCACGGGTGTCGCACGGCAAGATCCGCGATGGCGAGTCGCTCGACCGAGCTAAGCCTCGACGTAAGCGGTGATGGGCGGGACGACGCCGTGCTTCTCCATCTTGGCGGCGACTTCCGGGGGCGGTGAGGCAATCATCCCCTGCAGCACTGCGAGATCGCTGACGTCTGCTGTGACGGCGATGTTGTTGCTCCCGTCGTGGGCGACATAGTCGGTCACGTTGCTGCCGGTGCCGGACTCGATGGCTGCGCGCCGGTCGGCCTTGCCCTCCAGCCAGCGCTCTCTATCGACGACCGCGTGGGTGATGACGATTCGTGGCATCTGACTCCTTCCGTGCTTGGGTGGGCCGGGCCAACCTACTGCACGTGAGGGCGCCGACGCCGACGTCACATGTCAGTGAGCGCGTACGTCGATGGTGAAGGCCGGCTGTGGCGGATCGCCCTCTGTCCCAGGCGCTGGATTCCGCTTGAGGTACTCGATGCCGATTTGCTCGGATGGGAACATCGCATGCAGGCGCACAGGGGCATCGCTCGCGTTGCGAGTTCCGTGTGGTGTGCCGGCAGGGATGAAGACGACGGCGCCAGGACCCACCTCGCGCGTCTCCCCGCCGAGCGTTACCTCCGGCGTACCCTCGAGGATCACGATCACCTCGTTGATCGGGTGGGTGTGGAGAGGGATGCGATCGCCAGGGGCGATCTCCTCGACGATCAGCGTGATGTCGTCGACGTGTGTCGCGTCGCCGTCGGCGGGATCGACGAGGAGCGCCCAGCGCGACCTCGGGCGGAAGTCGTCGGGGTCGGACTCGTCGAAGGGCTCGTAGTCGAAGGACGTGATGATGGCCATGTCACACCTCGTCGTCGTGGGGTCTGCTCGGTCGCGTCGATCGAGCCGTACATCGGCATGGTCTCGCCAGGCTCGAGCACGACCGGGGTGACTCCGAACTCCCGATCGGCTCGCGACGGGACGACGCCTCGGGTGCCCGTGCGGACGGGCACCCGAGGCTCGCAGGCGTCAGCAGCAGTCGTCGCCGCAGCAGTCGTCGCCTTCGCAACACCACGTGGTGGCGAGCATGCGCTCCTCCTTTCATCGAAGATTGTCGATGAGAGGATGCTACATTGACGGACGTCTATGAAGGAGCTTCGCGTCCTGCAACCGCTCTGCTGCGGGCCAGATGTGCCGCCGCTCCACGAGGAAGCGGCGGAGGAGCTGGCAGCAGTGTTCCGTGCCCTCGCGGATCCCACCCGGGTCGGGATCGTCAGTCGCCTTGCGTCGGGAGAGCAGTGCTGCGTGTGCGACCTGACGGAGGCCTTCGACGTCTCGCAGCCGACCGTCTCCCACCACTTGCGCATCCTGCGCGATGCGGGCCTCGTGGAGGCCGAGCGACGCGGAACGTTCGCGTACTACCGTCTCGTGCCGGACGCGATCGAGCGGCTGCAGCGCGTCTTCGTGCCGGCCGAGCTCGCGACCGCGTAGCTCTCGCCGCCGGATAGCACCACCAGTAGGCTCGGCGAGATGACGACGCGCGTCCTGATCCTCGGCGCGGGGTTCGCGGGGCTCGAGCTCGCGACCACGCTCTCGGAGGAGCTAGGTGAGGACGCTGGGGTCACGATGATCGACGCGAGCGACGCATTCGTCTTCGGCTACTCGAAGCTCGACGTGATGTTCGGCCGCGACGAGCCACGCTCGGTGCGTCAGCCGTACGCCGACTTTGCGAAGGCAGGCGTGCGTCTCGCGCGCGAGAAGGTCACGTCCATCGATCCGAGGGCGCGGCGCGTCACGACGGATGTGGGAGTGCACGAGGCCGACGTTCTCGTCGTCGCGCTCGGTGCCGACTACGACGTCGACGCGACTCCGGGGTTCGCCAATGTCGATGAGTTCTACTCCGTGAAAGGGGCCGAGCGACTGCGGGGCGTTCTCCCCTCGTTCACGCGAGGACGGGCAGTCGTGGGAGTCTGCGGTGCGCCGTTCAAGTGCCCGCCGGCACCGAGCGAGGCCGCGCTTCTGCTGCACGACTACCTCGTGGAACGCGGAGTGCGGGACGACTGCGAGATCTCGCTCGTCATGCCGTTCGAGACCCCCGTGCCGCCTTCGCCCGACACCTCGGATGCGCTGATGGCCGCGTTCGCCGCGTGCGGGATCGCGTTCGTGGCAGGCGGGCC
>JBGSXQ010000275.1:0-3854 GCA_041751315.1 Gaiellaceae bacterium
CGCCATCGTCGGCCGCCCGCCGCCCCCTCCCCCGACGATCGCCGCGGCGACGCGGAGGACGTCCGACGCGCTGACCTTAGCGGCCACCGCTTCGTCGAAGTTGGCCACGAGATGCACCTTGCCGTCCTCCCGCGACCCGAGCACGACCGCTGCGGGAGCGTGCTTCTGCTTGTACCGGTCGGAGAGGTCGAGGAGCTCGTCAGCGTCGAGCCCCTCCACCGGCTGCACGATGACATTCACTCCGCTCCGGGCGCGAACATCAGGGTCCGGTACGTCGACCGTGGCCTTACCTTGTGACACTGTGTCACTTGGCGCCCTTCTGAGCGAGGTCAGCTCTGCCCGGAGCAGATCGGCCTCGCGAGCGCGCTCGTCGAGGAGTGCCCATGCTGCACCCGACGTGACGGCCTCGACCCGCCGTACACCTGATCCGACTGAGCTCTCCGAGAGGACGACGAACGGGCCGATCTCCGCGGTCGTCCTGACGTGCGTCCCACCGCACAGCTCGACGGAGAACCCTGGCACCTCCACGACGCGCACGATGTCGCCGTACTTCTCACCGAAGAGCATCATCGCGCCGAGGCTCCGCGCCTCGTAGATCGGCGTCTCGAAGACGTTGACGGGCCGATTCTCGAACACGAGCTCGTTGACGCGGCGCTCGACGGCCTCGCGCTGCTCACGAGTGAGCGCCTGATCGTGCGTGAAGTCGAAGCGCAGCTTGTCGGGGCGCACGGCCGAGCCAGCCTGCCTCACGTGCTCGCCGAGGGTCTCGCGGAGCGCCTCGTGCAGGAGATGCGTCGCTGTGTGGTTCGCCATCGTCGGGAAACGCACGGCCCAGGGCACTCTGGCGCGAATCCGGTCACCCGCGGAGAACCCGGTGCCACGGAACAGCAGGGCCTGGTCGTCCTCGAAGCGGTGCGCGTCGACGAGCTCGGCGATCGTGCCCGGGTCGTCGTCGAGCTCGAGCGTTCCCACGTCGGTGACCTGACCCCCGCTCGCGGGATAGAACGGCGACTCGCGCAGCTTCGCAAGGAACAGGTCGTCCTCGAGCAGCTCGAGCGCGCCGATCTGGGTGAGAACGTCCGTCTTGCCGTATCCGACGAACTCCGTCGTGAAGTCTGCGTTGCGCACGAAGTCGGCCGCCCGCTGCAGCTCGCTCGAGCCGCCCGCGCGGGAGACCTCGCGGTGGCGTTCCATCTCGTCGCGATACCCGTCGACGTCGACAGCCTGGCCGCGCTCCTCGGCGAGTTCGACGGTGAGCTCGAGCGGGAAGCCGTACGTTGCGGCCAGGGTGAATGCCTGCTCACCCGAGATCGCCTGATCGGAGTCGAGCTCATCGAAGAGCTTGAGGCCGCGCTCCAGCGTCTCTCCGAATCGCTCCTCCTCGAGCCGGAGCGCTCGCTCGATCTCGTCCGCCCGCCGCGAGAGCTCGGGATACGCCTCGCCCATCTGCCCGACCACGACGCGCGAGAGCCGGTGCACGTCGTGCAACCCGATGCTCTGCGCCTGCTGGACGGCTCGCCTGATGATCCTGCGCAGGACATAGCCGCGCCCTTCGTTCGACGGGGCCACACCGTCGCCCACGAGGAAGGTCATCCCGCGGCCGTGATCGGCAAGCACGCGGTGCGCCTTCGTCGCCGCGGGCGAGTCGCCGTACGCGACGCCCGACTCGGCCGCGATCCACGCCATGATCTGCTGGTAGCCGTCGGTCTCGTACACGCTGCGGACGTCCTGCAGGATCGCGGCGCCGCGCTCGAGGCCCAGCCCCGTGTCGATGTTCTGCTCGGGAAGCGGCGTCACCGTTCCGTCCGGGTGGAGCTCGTACTCCATGAAGACGAGGTTCCAGAACTCGAGGAAGCGGTCGCAGCGGTGGCAGGCTGGAGCGCAGTCGGGCTCGCCGCAGCCGTGCTCGAGGCCCCAGTCCCAGTAGATCTCCGAGTCGGGGCCGCACGGGCCCGGGCCGCCCACCGACCAGAAGTTCTCGGAGGTCGGCAGCGGGACGATGCGCTCGGGCGGCATCCCCACCTTCTCCCAGAGCTCGATCGCGACCTCGTCCGGACCGAGCTTCAGCTGAGGGTCGCCCGCGTGCACCGTCACCCACACGCGATCCCAGTCGAGCCACATGTGCTCCTGCACGAACTCGGTGGCGAACTCGATCGCGCCCTCCTTGAAGTACTGGCCGAACGAGAAGTTCCCGAGCATCTCGAAGAAGGTGAGGTGGTGGCCGTCGAGACCGACGACGTCGATGTCGACGGTACGAAAGACCTTTTGGGCCGTGGTCGTCAGGGACGCCGGAGGCTGCTCGAACCCGAGGAAGAAGGGCATCTGCGGCTGCATCCCCGCGCTGACGAGCAGCGTCGAGTCGTCCCCGGCACGCGGTACGAGCGAGTACGAGGGGCAGCGCAGGTGGCCCCGTTCCTCGAAGAACGAGAGGAAGCTCTCACGCAGCTCGGCGGTCGTGCGCATGGCGGTGATTGTACGAGCGAGGTCGCGGAGGCCCGGTAGCGGCTACGCCGCCGCGGGCGGATCCTGAGGCTGTGTCGCGCCCGCGTGACGGAGCTCCTCGTCGAGCTCGCTCTCGCGGCGGGCGGCTGCGTCCTTCGCGACCCGCATCGCTTCGCCTGCGTCGCGCCTCGACCGGAAGGCCGAGACACCATGCGAGACGCCTGAGGCGAAGCCACTCACCTTCTTCACGGGCGTCGTGATCGCGGTGGACACCGCCCGGACGGCGGTGTCTGCGCTGTCGGCCATGGCGACGGCGCTGTCGGTCACGGTGTCGAGCTTTTCGATCTGGTCGTTCACCCGATCGACGGTTCCACCTGCTTTGACGACGACCGGAAGGACGTCGCGCTCTGCGCCCTTGACGAACGACGAGAGGCGCGCGAACGTGCCTCCCATCCGAATGAGGAGGTACAGCAGGCCCGCTCCGCTGGCGATGAAGAACGCCGCGAGCGCGTAGTCGAGGACTTCGCCGGCAGTCACGGCCGTCAATCCTAGTTGCATCTAGGCAACACCCGTGATGACGCCCGCACCGACGACGGCGTCGGCGTCGTAGACCACGGCGACCTGCCCGCGCGCGACGCCGTATGCCGGCTCGCGCAGGTGGAGCGAGAAGCCGTCCTCGGTCGCGGCGATCGAGGCGGGCGCGGACACGGATCGGTAGCGCAGCTTCACGTCACCCTGGCTGACCGGGAGATACAGGCGGCCGCGCGCCCGGACGGTCGTCGTCGCGAGCTGATCGCGTCGCCCGACCGTGACGGTGTTCGCCGACGCATCGGTGCGCAGCACGTACAGCGGCGTACGCGAGGTCACGCCGATGCCCTTGCGCTGGCCGGGCGTGAACTGCCAGTGCCCCCGGTGGGAGCCGACGGTATTTCCCGCGACGTCCACGATCGCGCCCTCTTCGGCGCGTACCCCATGGCGACCGAGAAACGCGCGGTAGTCGTCGCCGCCGAGGAAGCACGCTTCCTGACTCTCGGCCCGACTCGCCGCAGCAAGACCGGCTGCAGCCGCCTCGGCGCGCGTCTCCTCCTTCGTCTGCTCGCCGAGTGGAAAGCGCACGTGCTCGAGTGTGGTGGAGTCGACCGTGGCGAGCATGTACGACTGATCCTTGCGCTCGTCTGCTGCCCGTGCGACGAGGCGGACGCCGTCACGCTCGACGATGCGAGCGTAGTGACCAGTCCACAACTCTTCCGCGCCAGCACGGTCGACGAATGCCACCAGCTCGTCGAAGCGAAACGTCCCGTTGCAGCGCATGCACGGATTCGGCGTCTCGCCTGCCTCGTACCCGCGCGCGAACGGCTCGACGACGACGCGCTTGAACTCGGCGCGCAGGTCGAGCGTGACGTGCGGGAGGC
>JBGSXQ010000276.1:0-2713 GCA_041751315.1 Gaiellaceae bacterium
ATCCGACGCGCGCGCGTGCTCTCGAGCGCCTCGCCACGAGCCGTGTGCGCGGCGCCTATGCCGCGCACGCACACAGACTGCGCGGCGATCTCTGGGAGCTGTCCGTGCTGGCGCTGTAACGTCGGAGTCGCGCCGCGGCGCGCACGGGTCGATCGACGAGAGCAGCCGGTACCCTAGGCCCCCGTGGCCACCCAGTCCTTCGGGAAGTTCGAGCGCGTCCTCCGTCTGGGCGAGGGACGACGTGTCAAGCGCCTGCAGGAGCAGGCTGAGTACATCGGGACGCTCGAGCCCGATTTCGAGGCGCTGAGCGACGCCGAGCTTCGAGGAAAGACCGTTGAGTTCAAGCAGCGGCTCGAGAACGGCGAGTCGCTCGAGGATCTCCTGTTCGAGGCATACGCCGCGGTGCGCGAGGCGTTCAAGCGCACGATCGGAGTGCGTCTCTTCGACGTGCAGCTCATGGGCGGCATCGTCCTGCACGAGGGCGATATCGCCGAGATGAAGACCGGCGAGGGGAAGACCTTCGTCGCCGTGCAGCCCCTCTACCTGAACGGGCTCACCGGGAGCGGCGTTCACCTCATCACGGTCAACGACTACCTCGCCAAACGCGACGCCGAGTGGACGCAGCCCGTGTACGAGCTGCTCGGCAGCTCGGTGGGCTACATCCAGAATCTCATGCCGTTCTCGCAGCGCCGCGAGGCCTACGCGTGCGAGGTGACGTACGGCACGAACTCGGAGTTCGGCTTCGACTACCTGCGCGACAACATGGCCGTCTCGCTCGACGGCGTCGTGCAGCGCAGCCACTCCTACGCGATCGTGGACGAGGTCGACTCGATCCTCGTCGACGAGGCGCGCACACCGCTCATCATCTCCGGCGAGCCCGAGACTGCGGCCGAGACCTACTACCAGTTCGCCCGGGTCGCCAAGGATCTCGAGGGCGCTCCGGCCACGCGCAAGACCGCCAAGGGGCTCGACGAGACCGAGCTCTCGGGCGCGGACTTCCTCTACGACGAGAAGTTCAAGACCGTCTCGCCGGCGCAGGCCACGATCGAGAAGGTCGAGCGGGCGCTCGGGATCGACAATCTCTACGACCCCAAGAACGTCATTCTCGTCAACCACCTCATGCAGTCGCTCAAGGCCCAATCGCTGTACAAGCGGGACGTCGACTACGTCGTGCAGGAGGGCGAGGTCAAGATCGTCGACGAGTTCACCGGCCGCATCATGGAGGGCCGGCGCTGGAGCGAGGGTCTTCATCAGGCGATCGAGGCGAAAGAGGGCACGCGCATCCGCGAGGAGAACGTCACGCTCGCGTCGATCACGCTCCAGAACTACTTCCGCCTGTACGAGAAGCTCGCCGGCATGACCGGGACGGCGAAGACCGAGGAGAAGGAGTTCGTCGAGATCTACAACCTGCACGTCGTCGAGATCCCGACCAACCAGCCAGTCGCGAGGCTCGACGAGAACGACTACATCTTCAAGACGCCCGACGCGAAGTTCGCTTCCGTGCTCGAGGACATCGTGGAGCGCCACGAGGCCGGGCAGCCCATCCTCGTCGGGACCATCGCGGTCGAGACGTCCGAGTTCCTCTCGCAGCTCCTGACCCGGCGGGGCATCCCGCACAACGTCCTGAACGCGAAGGAGCACGAGCGCGAGAGCGAGATCATCAAGGACGCCGGCCAGCCCGGCGCGGTCACGATCGCGACGAACATGGCCGGCCGCGGTGTCGACATCAAGCTCGGCGAAGGCGTCGTCGAGATGGGCGGGTTGTACGTCCTCGGGACGGAGCGGCACGAGTCACGCCGCATCGACAACCAGCTCCGCGGGCGCTCGGGCCGGCAGGGCGATCCCGGCGAGACACGCTTCTACCTCTCGGGCCAGGACGACCTCGTTCGCCTGTTCGCCGGCGACCGGATCTACAACATCATGAACCGCTTCAAGATCCCCGACGACCAGCCCATGGAGGCGAAGATCCTCTCGAACCAGATCGAGAACGCCCAGAAGAAGGTCGAGGAGCAGAACTTCGTCGCGCGCAAGAACGTCCTCAAGTACGACGACGTCATGAACACGCAGCGCATGGTCATTTACGAGCAGCGCCGCCGTGTTCTCGAGGGCGAGGATCTCTCCGGCGAGGTGCGTGAGTGGATTCGCGACGTGGTGGAGGCCGGAGTGCGGCAGGCGACGGATGCGGAGTTCGCAGAGGACTGGGATCTCGAGGGTCTGGTCGCGTCGATGCAGTCCCTCTACGGCACCGACATCACCGTCGAGGAGCTGCAGGAAGAGGTCGATGTCACGAGCCGCGAGGAGCTCGTCGCGGAGTTCGTCGACGACGCGCTCGAGACCTACGACGAACGCGAGGTAGCGCTCGGGCCGGAGCTCGCACGCGAGGTCGAGCGGTACATCATCCTCCAGACCGTCGACCAGCGCTGGCGCGAGCACCTCGAGGCGATGGACTACCTCCGCGAGGGCGTCCACCTACGCGCCTTTGCACAGAAGGACCCTCTCGTCGAATACCGCGGCGAGGGCCACGTGCTCTTCGAGGAGCTCAGCCGGACCATCCGCGAGGAGGTCGTCTTCACGCTCTTCCACGTCGCCGTCCAGGTCGAGGAGCCGGCGCTCGAGCCGATGCACGCGCGCGAGGGCTCGCTCTCCTATCAGCACGAGACGTCCGCGGGCGCCGAGGTGATCGCCGCCGCGGGGGCCAGTTCGGCCACCGCTC
>JBGSXQ010000277.1:0-3558 GCA_041751315.1 Gaiellaceae bacterium
GCGCGGGTCGGACGTGCCCCGCTGTCCCGCCGGCCGCGATCACGCACCGAAGCTCGGACGACCTTTCCATTGACGGCGATGTTAAGGAGAACGCCCATGCCCGTGAGCAGCACCACCAGGCTCGAGCCACCGTAGGACACGAACGGCAGCGGGATCCCGGTGAGCGGAGCGATGCCGAGCGCAGCCGCGAGATTGATCGCCGCCTGTCCGCAGACGAGCGCGGTGATGCCGGCGGCGAGCAGCTTCCCGAACGGATCCTTGCAGCGCATCGCGATCCTGAAGCCGGTGATCGCGAGCAGCGCGAAGGCAGCTATCACGAGCGTCGCGCCGATCAACCCCAGCTCCTCGCCGATGACCGCGAAGATCATGTCCGTGTGCGCCTCGGGGAGGTACGAGACCTTTCCGACGCCTTCGCCGAGCCCCGCACCCGTGAAGCCGCCCGATCCGATGCCGATAGTCGCCTGGACGATCTGGAAGCCCGCACCCTGGGCGTCCGACCACGGGTCGAGGAAGCTGAACACGCGAGCGCGGCGATAGGGCTCGATCCAGATGGCGAGGAGGCCCATGGCGACCGCCAGCGCCGAAGCGACGACGAGCAGCCGTACCGGGACGCCTGCGACGAGGAAGATCGCGAGCATCATCCCGCAGAGCGTGATCGTCGTCCCGAGATCCGGCTCGATGACGATCAGCCCCGCGAAGACCGCGGTCAGCAGGCCGAGGGGCTTCATCAACGCGCCGAACGACTGAGGCGGTCGCCGTCGCGCGAGGTAGGTCGCAGCGAAGAGGCAGAGCGCGAGCTTCGCCAGCTCGGACGGCTGGAAGCTCGCGGGCCCGACGATGAACCAGCGCCTCGCACCGTTGATCGGTGGCCCGAGCACGAGAACCGCAGCACAGAGCACCAGCGCCGCGAGCACGAGCGGCGGCCCGACATAGCGCAGGCGGTGGTAGTCGACGCGTGCAGCGAGGGTCATGAGCACCACGCCGACGAGGGCGTACACCGCCTGGCGTTTGAGGAAGCTCATCGGATCGCCGTCCCCGAGCGCCGCCGAGGCAGAGGTGGCGCTGTAGACCATCACGAGGCCGAACGCCACGAGCCCGAGCGTGACGAACACGACGAGCCGCTGGTCCGCGTGGGGGTTTCCTCTCATGCGAGCGCCTCCACGAGCTCCCGGAACGCATCGCCGCGCTCCTCGAAGTCGCGGAACTGGTCGAAGCTCGCGCACGCGGGCGAGAGGAGGACGATCTCGCCTGACTCCGCGGCGGAAGCGGCCTCGCGCACGGCGACCTCGAGATCATGCGACTCGACGAACGGGATCGCCTCGGCAGCGAGCGCGGTGGCGATTGCGCCTGATGCCTCGCCGATGAGATATGCGCGGTCACGCGGCCCGAGCACGGCAGCGAGGGGCTCGTAGCTCTCGCTCTTGCCTCGGCCGCCCAGGATCACATGGAGCGCCGAGGGCCGAAGCGCCGCGACGGCGCGAAGAGCAGCCGCCACGTTGGTCGCCTTCGAGTCGTTGACGTAGCGCACGCCAGCGATCGTGGTGATCTCCTCGATCCGGTGCTCGACGCCGCGAAAGGTCAGAAGAGCCCGTGCGATGTCGTCGTCGGACACGCCGACTGCACGGGCTGCCAGCGTGGCGGCAGCGGCGTTCTCGCGGTTGTGCGCGCCCGGAATGGCGGGCTCGGAGGGGAGCGGATCGTCCCCCGCGAACTCGGCTCGTCGCGCAGTCCCCGGGATCGGGCCGAAGCCGCGGGGGATGATCGCGACGTCGTCGGGCGTCTGCAGCTCGAACATGCTGAGCTTCGTCGCCGCGTACGCCTCGAAGCCCTCGTAGCGGTCGAGATGGTCGGGCTCGAGGTTCACGAGCACGCCGATCTTCGGGTGGAAGACCTCCCTGTCGTCGAGCTGGAACACGCCGACCTCGCAGACGATCCAGGTGTCGGGATCCACTTCGCCGACGAGCGACGTGACGGGGCGGCCGATGTTCCCGGCGACCTCGACCTCGAGGCCGCCCGCTCGCAGCATCTCACCGAGGAGCGCAGTCGTGGTCGTCTTCCCGTTCGTCCCGGTGACGGCGAGGATCGGATTCGAGAGGAGCCGTGCGCCGAGCTCGAGCTCGTCCCAGACGGGGATCCCGCGGGTGCGCGCACCCGCGAGCAGCGGCGCATCGGCCCGGACTCCGGGACTCTTCACGACCAGATCGATCCCCTGTAGCAGCGTCTCCTCCTCGCGTCCGAGATGAACTTCGACGCCGCTCGCGCGGAGCCTTCCCGCGTCCAGAGCCTCGTCCCGGTCGAACCCGACGACCGTTGCGCCGACCGCCAGGAGCGCGTGCACAGCACCCGTTCCGGCGCGCGCGAGACCGAGGACGAGGACACGCCCGCCGGACAGCTCCACGCTCATCTCAGGGCCCGGCGAACTGCAGGAAGTCGCGGTAGAAGAGAGCGAAGCCGGACGCGCAGAAGATCGCGCACACGACCCAGAAGCGCACCATGATCCTCGTCTCCGACCATGCCTTCATCTCGAAGTGGTGGTGAATCGGCGCCATGAGGAACACGCGCTTGCCGGTTCGCTTGAAGGAGACGACCTGAATGATCAGCGACATCACCTCGATGACGAAGATCGCTGCGATCAGTGGCAGCAGGACCTCCGTTCCGGTGACGATCGCAAACCCCGCGACCGCGCCGCCGAGGGCGAACGAGCCCGTGTCGCCCATGTTCACCTCGGCAGGGAAGGCGTTGTACCAGAGGAACCCGATCGTCCCACCGATGAGCGCGGCCGCCAGCGTGGCGATGTCGAGCAGCGTGTCGCTGCGCGCTCCCGGGTCGCCCGAGCGGATCCACGCGATGCCCGCGATCGCGAGGAAGGTCAGAAGCATGATCACGACCACGCCGGCGGCGAGTCCGTCGACCCCGTCCGTCAGGTTCGCGCCGTTCACGGTTCCCGCGACGACGAGGAAGAGCAGCGCGTAGTAGCCGTAGGAGAGGTCGAGCGTCCAGCCAGCCACGGGGATGTAGACGTCCGTCGTGAAGCTCGTGCTCTGCTCGAGCAGGATGGCCGCGCCGACGGTGACGAGGGCGAGGCCGACCATCTTCCACCGTCCCGGGAGTCCGAGCGAGTGGCGGCGGCGGATCTTCAGATAGTCGTCCGTGAACCCGATCAGCGCACAGCCGAGGACGATGAAGAGCACCGTCAGCCCCTCCGCCGTGTACTGAGAGAGGAAGAGGAACGGGACCACGGCGGAGGCAAGGATGAGGAGCCCTCCCATCGTCGGCGTCCCCTGCTTGACGATGTGCGTGGACGGACCCTCGGCGCGGATCTGCTGACCGAGGTTGCGGGCGCGGAGTAGCTCGATGAACTTCGGCCCGATCACGACTGCCGCAACCATCGCGATCAGACCGGCGACTAGGACAGGGACCATGCTCGGGCGATCTTCGCGATCTCGTCGGCGATGCCTTCGAGCCCGACGGCGCGCGAGGCCTTGACGAGTACGGCGTCCCCCGGCGCGATCGTCGAAGCGGCGAGCGCGAGCGCCTCGTCGGCGGTCGCCGCGAAGG
>JBGSXQ010000278.1:0-3511 GCA_041751315.1 Gaiellaceae bacterium
CGAGATCGACGAGCTCGCCGAGCTTGTTGACGCCTTCGCCGTACAGGATGTCGAACTCGGTCTCCTTGAAGGGCGACGCGAGCTTGTTCTTCACGACCTTCACGCGCGTGCGGTTGCCGATGACCTCTTCGCCCTGCTTGATGGCGCCGACGCGGCGGATGTCGAGGCGCGACCCTCGGCGTAGCGCGCATCGTCGACGACCCCGGTGCGCATGAGGGTCACGAGCGTCTCCTCGCGCACCTCCTCGTCGAATCCGCACGCGGCGAGGTGCTCGTCGATCTGAGCCGCAGTACGGTCGCGGTGACGAAGCGCGCGCAGCGCCGCGTCGACCGCCTCGCCCACTGCCGAGACGCCGGTGTCAGCTCTCGACGGCAACCGCCTCCTCGACCTCGACCGCCACGACCGCCTCGCTCGGCGACTGCGACGGGAGCAATCGTGCCGAGATGATCTGGTCGTCCGGAGCGTCCGCCTGGATCTGTCCGAGAATCTGCTGCACGAGATCCGGATTCTCGGTGAGGAAGCTCGTCGCGTTCTGCCGACCCTGCCCGAGCCGGTCGTCGCCGAAGCTGAAGTACGAGCCGGCCTTCTGCACGACCTTCTTCTCGAGCGCGACGTCGAGCACCGTGCCCTCCCACGGGATGCCCCCTCCGTAGATGATGTCGAACTCGGCCTGCTTGAACGGTGGCGCCACCTTGTTCTTGACTACCTTGACGCGAACGCGGTTGCCGAACGCCTCGGCGCCGTCCTTCAGGGTCTCGATGCGGCGGATGTCCAGACGCACGGAGGCGTAGAACTTCAGCGCACGGCCGCCCGGCGTCGTCTCGGGGTTTCCGAACATGACACCGATCTTCTCGCGGAGCTGGTTCGTGAAGACGCAGATCGTGTCCGTGCGGTTCAGCGTCCCGGCGAGCTTGCGGAGTGCCTGGCTCATGAGCCGGGCCTGCAGGCCCACGTGCGAGTCGCCCATCTCGCCTTCGATCTCGGCCTTGGGGACGAGCGCAGCGACCGAGTCGACCGCGACGATGTCCAGCGCTCCCGAGCGGATGAGCAACTCGGTGATCTCGAGCGCCTGCTCTCCGGTGTCGGGTTGCGAGACGAGGAGCCCGTCGATGTCGACCCCGATGCGGCGCGCGTACTGCGGATCCATCGCGTGCTCGGCGTCGATGAACGCGCAGATCCCGCCACGGCGCTGCGCCTCGGCGATGACGTGGTAGACGAGAGTCGTCTTGCCCGACGCCTCCGGACCGAAGATCTCGACGATGCGGCCGCGAGGCAGGCCACCGATCCCCAGTGCCATGTCGAGGGCCAGGGATCCGGTCGAGACCGCCCCGATCGAAACCTGCGGGCGATCGCTCATCCGCATGACCGAGCCCTTCCCGAACTGACGCTCGATCTGACCGAGCGCGACATCGAGCGCTTCCTCTCGTTTCATCGTCTCATCCTCTCTTCCCTAGCGCGCATGACTCCAATGTCTGGTACCTCGCCCCGGTTCGGTGCAGGCGTGAAAGCAAAGCAGCCGCTCCGGACGGAGCGAAGGGTCCGAGCGTGGGCAATGGCGGGTCGAGCTGCGCGCGCTCGCGGAAGCGGACGACCGTGATGTGCGGCAGCCACGGCCGGCGCTCGCGCTCGTAGACGCCCAAGGACTCCAGACCACTTTGGACACGGCCAGCGAGCGCCGCGGCGCGTCCGGACGGGTCGGCGAGAACGAGCATCCCGACGGAGCGCGTCTCGCGGTATCGCACGACCTCGAGCACGAAGGGCTCGGTGGAAGCGGACTCCCGGCGCAGAGTGTCGACGATCGCCACGAGCGCCGAGCGCGGCTGTGAGCCGAGGAAGGCAAGCGTGATGTGGAACCCGTCGACCGCGCTTGCGTGCGTGAGATGCTCGCGGCTCCAGCGACGGAGGCCGGCGGCGACATCGTCCGGAAGCTCGAGCGCGAGAAAGATCCGAACGCGGTCATCGACCCCGACGGTATCGGCTTCGGTCACGCAGGAGTGTGTCGAGACTCCAACAATCGCCGCACGAGATGGAGCGCGGCGGCTGTCGCGCGCCCGCGGATCATCTCGCGATCTCCTGGCAGCTCCGTGCGCACGGCCTTGTCGCCGTCTGGCCCCACTGCGTGCGCGAAGACGAGACCTACCGGCTTGTCCTCCGATCCGCCCTCGGGGCCGGCGACACCTGTGACGGCGACGGCAAGATCGGCGCCGAGAGCTGCTCTCGCCCCGCGGGCCATGGCCTCCGCCACTTCCGCCGATACCGCGCCGTGCTCGGCAATGAGCGAGGCTGGGACACCGAGGCTCGTCTCCTTCACCGCGTTCGCGTACGAGACGATCGAGCCGATGAAGACGTCGCTCGCACCGGGAACGGCCGTGAGCCGCGAGGCCACCAGACCACCCGTGCACGACTCTGCGGTCGCGAGGGTGAGGCCGCGTGCGCGGCACAGGTCGAGGACTATCGATGCGACGGGGCGGGCGTCCTCGGCAAACAGGTACTGCGCGAGCGCGTCGCGCATTGTGTCCGCCACAGCTGCGCCTCGCTCGGCCGCGAACGGTTCCACGAAGAGGTCCACGTGGATCTCGAACTCGCGCGCGCAGATGGTGACGTCGACGCCGTCGCCCTCCCCACCCGCGACCGCGAGCGCCTCTGCGACCGCGGACTCCGGCGTTCCGAAGAAGCGCAGCACCCGGTGCTCGCGGTCGGGGGCACGTGCGAGCACCCGTTGCACTGCGTCCGTCTCCACGGCGCGGGGCCACAGCCGCTGGAGCTCGCGGGGAGGCCCGGGGAGAACGATCACGACCGTCTTCTCGAGATCGAGAGCCAGGCCGGGCGCGGTTCCCGCGAGCCCGAGCGAGATGGAGCCCTCCGGCCGAGTCGCCTGCTTCGTCACGCCAGGCATGAAGTCGGCGTACGGGCGGCCGAGCCTGTCGGCGATCACCCGCGAGACCGAGCCGATCTGCTCCTCGAGCGCCGGATCGACGACCAACGGACGAGCCGCGACCCGTGCGACGAGCTCGACCGTACGGTCGTCGTGGGTCGGCCCGAGACCGCCCGACACGAGGACGAGGTCGGCGGCGAAGGCCTCGCGCAGCGCGTGCTCGAGATCATCTACCGCGTCGCCGACGATCGCGATGCGCGCCGTGTCCAGTCCGAGACGGGCCGCCTCCGCGGCGAGGAACGGCCCGTTGCGATCCTCGCGCTCTCCGCGCACGAGCTCGGAACCCGTGACGACGATCGCCGCGCGCGGGCGACTCAAGATGTGGCCCGAATGATCCTCTGCGCGGTGACGACGAACGCCGTCCCGGCGGGAAGCTCGACGCGATCTCCGTTCACGCGCACGACGACGTTGTCCGGCTCCGCGAGCGCGAGCTGGAAAGAGCGACCCTGGAACGACTTCCGCTGACCCTGCTCGAGCGTCCCGCTGTACAGGAGCTTCCCGCCCGGGGCGCTCGCCCGCACCTCCATCCACGAGCTGCCGCCCGGGGCGCGCACGATGAGCCTGACCGTGCCGCGT
>JBGSXQ010000279.1:0-4077 GCA_041751315.1 Gaiellaceae bacterium
GGAGGAGCGCCAGGCCTGGAAGCGGCTCCACGCCGTACCGGCTCGCGGCTGCATACGCCTTCTCCGCAGCGTCGAGATCCCCGCGAAGGCGGTGCAGCTCGCCCTGCCGGTAGAACGCCTGCGCCGTGGCCGGACGGTTGAATCCCTGTGCGAGCCGTTCGCCCGCGAGGCGCGCCTCGTCGAGGGCACCGTCCCAATCCCCGCGGAGCTGCTTGATCTCGGAGCGGTGGATCAGGCAACGCCCGGTGAACGCGACCAGATCGGGCTGATCTCGACACCATCTCGCCAGGACATCCGTCCATTCCCGCGCGCGACGCACGTCGTAGCTCTCCACGCAAGCGAGGACGACCCCGCAGTACACGATCCCGATGACGATCGGCGACTCGGCCCCCGAAGTGGCGGTAACCATCGCCTCGTCGAGCAGGGGGAGGCCTTGCGCGGATCGGCCGTGCATAACGAGCAGGTGACCTTGCATCTGCGTACCGAGCGCGTAGAGATCGGTGTCGCCGACTCGCTCGGCGATCGCCGTCGCGCGCTCGGCGGTCGCGATCGCCGCCTCCCAGTGACCTTCGGCCTCCTGTCGGAACGCGAGGGGCAGAAGGAGGTAGCCGTGCTCGGCCGTCTCGTCCGGTTCGTTCTCGAGCAGCCGCTGCCCTCTCGCCAGCCAACCACTTCCAGGCCCGACCTCTCCCCGGAAGATCAGCGTCATCCCGAGCCAGAACGCGCAGCGAATCGCGCGCGCGGTCCGGCCGTCGTCGAGAAAACGCAGATGCGCCCCCTCGAGGAAGGTGGCGCACTCGTCGTCCAGGGCGAGCAGGTACGCGGCGACGGCCAGCCGCTCGAGATCGTCCGCCTCGAGCGCACCTGAGCCCGCGAGCTGCGACAGAATCTCGTACGCCTCTCTCCATGCCTTGCGCTCGTACGCCAGGCGTCCCCGCTCGAGATCGGCGGCCATCACGGTGGAACGATTACACGCGCAGGTAGCGACGGAGCGTGAGCCCCGAGCCGAGGGCGCCGATGAGAAGCCCGCCACCGATGAGGATCGCGGCCGTCCACGCGAAGGCCATCGCGCGCACATCGGCGTCGTCCTGAATGTGACCGAGGATCTGCGGAATCGCGATCTCGCGGCTGATGAAGAGGAGGAGCACGGCCGCGACCGATCCCGCGAGCCCCGTGAGAAGCCCCTCGAGCATGAACGGCCCACGGACGTACCAGTTCGACGCGCCGACGAGCTTCATGACCTCGATCTCACGGCGTCGGGCATGCACAGAGAGGCGGATCGTGTTCGCGATGAGAATCGTCGACGCGGCGAGCAGGACGAAGACGGCGATGAGGAAGACGATCTGGATCGCGCGCGCGATCGCGAGGATGCGCTGCGAGACCTCCTTCCCGTAGCGAACCTGGTCGACTGCGGCGAGCTTCGACGTGTTCACGCCGACCGCGATGCCCTCGGTGTCCTCGCCGCGGAGTGGCACGACGTCGAACGAGGCCGGGAGCGGATTCGAGGCGAGATTCTCGGTGAGCTCGGGATTGCGCTTGCGCATGATCTCGAGCGCCCTCGCCTTCGAGATGAAGGTGATGCCGCCGGGCTTCACGCGCTCGTCGGACTCGAGGTGGACGCGCAGCTCGTTCACCTGCTTCGTCGTAGCCTCGTCGGCAATGAAGACGTGCACGGCCAGCTCGCGCTTCTTGTCGTCCGACCACGAGACGAGCCATGTGCCGAGCCCGATGAAGATCCCGATCAGAAACATCCCAATGAGGACCGAGAGCGCCGAGGCCACGGTCGTCGAGACGTTGGCGCCGATCGACCGGAGCGCCTCCGCGAAGACTGTCCTGACTCGCGTCATTCCTCGGAGTACCCCCCGCGCCGCTCGTCTCGGACGAGCTTGCCGTTCTCCAGCGCGATGACGCGCTTGCGCATCTTGTCCACCATCTCGCGGTCATGGGTGACCATCAGGATGGTCGTTCCCGTGCGATTGATGCGGTAGAGGAGTTGCATGATCCCGACGGAGGTGTCGGGATCGAGGTTGCCGGTGGGCTCGTCGCAGACGAGAAGAGACGGATGGTTCACCATCGCCCGCGCGATCGAGACGCGCTGCTGCTCGCCGCCCGAGAGCTCCTCCGGCCGCGAGTTCATCTTGTGCGCGAGCCCTACGAGGTTCATCACCTCAGGCACTTTCTTGCGGATCTCGGCGTTCGACTGGCCCTGGACGCGCAGCGCGTAGCCGATGTTCTCGGCGGCCGTGCGGTTCGGCAAGAGCTTGAAGTCCTGGAAGACGCAGCCGAGGTTGCGACGGAGCAGCGGAACCTTCGAGCGCTTCAGGCGACCGAGGTCGCGGCCTCCGACGATGATCCGCCCGTCCGTCGGCTCGACCTCCTTGAGCAGGAGGCGGACGAGCGTGGACTTGCCGGAGCCCGAGGCGCCGACGATGAACACGAACTCGCCTTTCTCGATGACGAAGGAGACGCCGTCGAGCGCCCGCACGTTGTTCGTCTCGTAGATCTTGCGAACGTCCTCGAACACGATCATCGCCGCACCGGACGCGGTCTCGCGCGAAGGCTGCTGCTCGACGTTCGTATCCGGTTCGGCGAGGGCCGTCATCTGTGTCTCCGAGAAGTCATCCGTCACCGGGCGCTGGCACTGATGCAGCCCGCGCGGGGCCACTCCGGCTCGTAGGGACGCTGCAGTGTAGCCGACGATTCTTCCTGCATCTGGGCTACACCACTCGTCCTGCGGCCTTGGCGAGCAGGTATGCATGGACGAACCCGTCGAGTCCTCCGTCGAGGACGGACTGGGTGTTCCCCACCTCGAAGTCGGTGCGGTGATCCTTCACAAGCTGGTACGGATGCAACACGTAGGAGCGGATTTGACTCCCGAAGCCGATGTCCTGCGCCGCGCCGCGCTCCTTCGCGAGCTCGGCCTCCCGCTTCTCTTCCTCTAGCTCGGCGAGGCGCGAGCGGAGAATCCGCATCGCCGTGGCCTTGTTCGACGTCTGCGAGCGCTCGTTCTGGCACTGCACGACGATGCCGGTCGGGATGTGGGTGATACGCACGGCGGAGTCGGTCTTGTTCACGTGCTGGCCCCCCGCGCCGCTCGAGCGATACGTGTCGATCCGGAGGTCGGACTCGTCGATCTCGACGGGCGCGTCGTCCGGCAGGAGCGGCGCGACGACGACCTGGGAGAAGGCGGTGTGCCGGCGGTGCGCCGAGTCGAACGGCGACTGGCGCACGAGCCGATGGACGCCGCGCTCGGCCTTCAGCGTGCCGTACGCGTTCTCGCCCTTCACGGTGACGGTCGCGGACTTGAGGCCAGCCTCCTCGCCCGGGCTCGCCTCGACCACCTCCGTCTGGAAGCCCCGATCCCCCGTCCAGCGCAGATACATGCGCAGCAGCATGTCCGCCCAGTCCTGAGCGTCCGTGCCACCCGTCCCTGCGTGGATCGCGAGGACGGCGTCGCCGGCATCGTACTGCCCGTCGAAGAGCGCATCCTCCTGCAGGCGCCCGAGCTCGGCCTCGAGGGCGGCGACCAGCTCCGTGATGTCGGCCTCGTCCTCGCCGAGCTCGAGCAGCTCCTTCGCATCGGCATGCTCGGCCCGGAGGCGTTCGTAGCGCTCGAGCTTGCGGGTGAGACGGAAGTGCTCTGTGGAGATGCTGCTCGCACTCGCCTGGTCGTCCCAGAACCCGGGGGCGCTCATGGCTACCTCGAGCTTCGCGCCTCGAACGGCTAAGGCGTCCGGGTCAAAGGTAATCACGGACCCAGGCGAGCTGGGCCCCGATCTCCTGGAGGCGCTCGTCGAGAGGCTTGTCCGCTACATCAGCCACGTGTGGAGGTTAGCCGGACACCCGGAGCCACTCCGCGCGAGCGTCGCGGCGAGGCGGCGGCACAGCAGGTGCAGCGCTGAAGCACAGCACCGGCGGTCGCGCCGCGCGGGGCGGGGTACTTCTCAGTGCCCCGCCTGCCGTTCGCTCCGCCCAACGATGGTTTCCCCCGACGATTACGCGCCGTGGCAGCGCTTGTACTTCTTGCCGCTCCCGCACCAGCACGGATCGTTGCGGCCGAGATCCTTGTGCTCGTTG
>JBGSXQ010000280.1:0-2669 GCA_041751315.1 Gaiellaceae bacterium
TTCCAGTAGGCCTGCGCGCCGGCCGAGCGGCGGTCGTAGGCGATCGCGGGGACCCCGTGGCTCGGCGCCTCGGCGAGGCGCACGGATCGGGGGATGGTCGTGGTGAACACCAGCGAGCCGAAGTGCCGCCGCAGCTCGGCTTCGACCTCGCCGGCGAGCCGCGTCCTCGCGTCGGCCATCGTCAGGAGGATTCCAGCCACGGCGAGCTCCGGGTTCAACTGCGCCTTCACGAGGTTGACGGTCCCGAGAAGCTGCGAGAGGCCCTCGAGCGCGTAGTACTCCGCTTGCACAGGCACGATCGCACGACTGGCGGCTGCGAGCGCATTCACCGTGAGCGAGCCGAACGACGGAGGGCAGTCGAGCAGGACGTAGCCGTACTCGTCGACGGCTCCGTCGAGTGCGTCGGCGAGGTAGCGCTCGCCTCCGTCGCGATTCGCCAGGTCGACCGCTGCAGCCGCAAGATCGCTCTTCGCCATGACGACGTCGAGGCCGTCGACCGTCGACGGCGTCGTGAGCGAGGAGAGCGGCGCGCCGTCGAGGAGGTCGTGCGTGGAGACGCCGTTGGCGCGCATGCCCAGCCCCGACGTCGCGTTCGCCTGCGGATCGAGGTCGATCAGCAGCACGCGCTCGCCGGCTTCGGCGAGACAGGCGCTGAGATTGACCGCCGTCGTCGTCTTGCCGACGCCGCCCTTCTGGTTCGCAACCGCGTAGATCCTCGGCGTGCGCGAAATGGCCGATCCGTGCACGCGGAAGGTCGGATCGTGCGACACGGCCGGCGCAACCACGGGCCAAGACTAGAGAGGGCCTCGGCCGGATCGACCATCTACAGTCGGGGCGTGCGAGAGCCGGCGCCGCCGTATGTCGGAGAGGGCTCGCACGCTCTCTGGCATGTGAGCGAAGACGCGGCGATCTCCCTGTTCGAGCCGCACGTCAGCGCAACGGCCGTGAGCTCGGAGCCGAGGGTCTGGGCGGTCGACACGCGGCACCTCCCGCTCTACTGGTTTCCGCGGGAGTGCCCCCGCGCGACCTTCTGGGCGACTCCGAGCACGACCGCGGTCGACCTCGAGCTACTGGACGGAGCCTCGCGCGTGCATCTCATCGAATCCTGCTGGCTCGGCCGCATGCGCACAACGCGGGTCGTTGCCTACCGGCTCCCGGCGGAGACGTTCACCCCGGACCCGGAGGTCGGTGGCTACTGGCTGAGCCGCGACCCCGTGGTTCCCGTCGAGGCCGTAGAGCTCGGAGATCTCGTCGAGCGTCACGCGCGCTCGGGGATCGCCCTCGATGTCGTCGAGAACCTCTGGCCAACCTGGAACCGCGTCGTCGCCTCGACGCTCGAGTTCAGCGGGATTCGCCTGCACAACGCGCGACCGCCGAGTCGCTAGGCGAGCGGCCGCTTCTTGGCCATTCCGGGCCGGCGTGGAAACCCGACGGGCGTCTGCCGCACCTTCCGGAGCACGACGAGGCCGTCGACGTCGCGTTCCAGGTGCGCACCGAGTAGCTCGGCGACGTCGGCCACCGAGGCCAGATCCGCGCTCTCCCCGACCCAGAGAATCGCGGCGCCACCCGGAGCCACGAGCGGGAGGCACAGCTCTGCGGCCACCGGCGGCTTTGCAAGCGCCTTCGCGAGCGCAACACCGAACGAGTCCACCGGCTGCTCTTCCGCGCGACCCCAGACGACGGTCACGTTCGCCTGCCCCTGCGTGATGGTCTCGAGGAACTCGCACTTGCGTCGCGACGCCTCGAGAAGCGCGAACGAGCGCTCCGGAAGACTCGCGGCGAGGGGCACCCCGGGTGCTCCGCCTCCCGACCCCACGTCGACCACGTCTCCTGGCAGCTCCGCGAGGAGCGGTAACGCTCGCAGTGCATCGTCGAGCAACGCCCGGCGCGCGCTTGCAGGATCGCTGATCCCGGTCATGCCGGGGCTCGAGAGCACCGCCCCGAGCCACTGCTCGAGGTAGTCGCTCACTCAGTCGGAGACGAGACGCGGAAAGACGATGACGTAGCGGTTCGGCTCCGAGCCCTCGCTCGAGGTCTCCACGGCGGGGTCGTCCTTGAGCGCTTCGTGCACGATCTTCCGCTCGACCGGGGTCATCGGCTCGAGCTCCTCGCGCCGTCCGGTCGCGGTGACTCGTTGTGCCGTCCGGCGGGCGACTCCTTCCAGAGTTGCCGTGCGTCGAGCCCGGTAGCCGGCGGCGTCCACGATGACCTCGGTGGAGCTGCCCTGGGCACGTGTGATCGCGTTCGCGAGGTACTGGATCGCGTCGATCGTCTGTCCGTGCTTCCCGATGAGGAGCGCGACGTCGGTACCGGAGCACGTCACCGTCACGACGCCGTCCCGCTCACGCGCGGCCGCGGAGACGTCGGCCCCGATACCCGACGCGATCCGCTCGACCATCTCGCGGATCCCATCGACAGCCGATCCCTCGTCGGAGTCGTCGGCGAGAGCGGCGGCGGCCGATTCTGCGCTCGCGATCACATGCGCCGGAGTGAATCCAACGCCGAGGAGCCCGCGCTCGCCTTCCGAGACAACCTGGAACTGAACGGTCTCGCGGTCGAGGCCCGGGACCTTCGACTCGAGCGCGCGGAGAGCCGCCCACTTCGCCTCCCCGACGGTCTCGCCCGTCGCCTCGACGCTGACCGAGCTGGCCTCGGTCATCGCCGCGGCC
>JBGSXQ010000281.1:0-2383 GCA_041751315.1 Gaiellaceae bacterium
GCCCGAGCCCGCCGCCGGCGAGCGCGACGGCGAGGAGTCGACCGGCAGGCATCGCCGACCGACGTACGACGACGCCGGCGGCCGCGAGGGCGATCGCGAGCGTGGAGAGAGCCGCGAGATCGTGATGGCCGAGGAACGAAGGCTGACGCCAGCCCGGGTTCCACGCCTCGAACACGTCGAGGCCGAAGAACTGGGCGAGCGCGACGCTCGTCGCGACGGTGCTCCAGAGGACGAGCGTCACGAGGACGATCGCGAGATCCTGCGTGCGGCGTACGAGGAACGGCACCGCGAGGACGAGAAGCGAGTACTCGAGCAGCTTGACGTAGGTGACGAGGTGGTCGCCGAAGCGGTCGTCGCCCAGCGACGCCGGCCGTAGCGCCTGGAATGCGAGCCAGCCGAGCAAGGCTGCGCCCGTGATCCACAGTGGGCGAGCGGCTCCAAGGCGCGGCTGTCCGAAGAGCGACACCGAGTAAGCCGCTGCGGCGAGGACGGCGAGGATCGCCACGTCCGAGAGCCGGACGTCGATCGACGTTCCGCCTGTCGCCAGGGTCAGCTCCGGCTGGTAGCGCTCGTGCAGGAACAGGAACAGGACGGCGAGGGCGAGGGTCAGTGCCGGCACGGCATCGCGCTCGAGGACGTCTCTTACGTGCAACGCCGGCATGCGGGAGCTCTCGTGCTGCGCCGTCGCCACCGCATCTCACTATACGGAGCGCCTCGCCGGTGGATCGGGCGCGCGAGCCGCCGGAGGCTCGCCCTAGACTCACTGAGATGTCGTCGCGCGTCGTACGGCGGAGGTCCGCCACCGCCGTCTGGGTATACGCCGCGGTCGCCTTCGGCATCCTCGGAACGGTCGTCGCCGCGCGTCAGCTCGGCCTCGAAGGGTTCGGCGTGTTCGCGACCGCGCTGGCCGCGGTTGGCTTCTTCCAGATCCTTCTCGATCTGACGGTCGAGGAGTCGCTGACGAAGTACGGCTTTCGCTACGTGACAACGCGCGATTGGGGTCGTCTGCGGCGGCTCTTCCGGCAACTCCTCTTGCTCAAGCTCGCGGGTGGCGCGATCGCGACCGTCATCCTGCTCGCGGGCGCTCGCTTCGCGGACGGAGTCTTCGGTGCCGAAGGCGTCGGTGCCGCGCTCGCGGTGGCGGCGCTCCTGCCCCTCGTGCAGTCCGCCGAGAACGTGGCCGCGACGACGTTCCTGCTCCACGACCGCTACGACTTGCGAGGGACGTACCAGGCGTTCTCGGCCGGGCTGCGGCTGGTCGCGATCGTGGTCGCCGCGCCGCTCGGCGTCACCGAGGTGCTCCTCGGCATCGTCGTCGCCCAGGCGATCGCGACCGCCTCCGTCTCGCTCGCAGGGTTCATCGCGCTTCGACGATTCCCCGAAGCCGAGCCGCGACCGCTCGCCGAGCACGTTCCGGAGCTCATCTCCTTCATTCTCCAGTCGAGCGTCGCGACCGGCGTCATCTCCCTCCGCCACGCACTCACGCCGCTGCTCCTCGGCGTCGTCTCGAACCCCACGCAGGTCGGGATCTTCAGGATCGCCCAGACGCCCAACAGCGGGCTCGCGGCAGCAAGCTCGCCCGCACGCCTTGTGCTCCTCGCCGAGCAGACCCGTGCGTGGGAGGAAGGTGACCGCCGTCGCGTTATCGCGGGCGTGCGCAGCTACACGGTCTGGGCTGCAGGCCTCATGCTCGTCGCCGTCCCCGTTTTCTTCCTCGCCATGCCGTGGCTCGTAGAGGCGGTCTTCGGTGACGAGTACGTCGATGCCGTACCGGCCGCGCGCATAGTCCTCGTGGCAGCGGCCATCCAGTTCGCGCTCGGCTGGTCGAAGTCGCTGCCGGTGACGATCGGGAGGCCGAAGCTGCGGATCGTCACGCACGGTCTCGAAGCTCTAGTCGCGATTCCTCTCGTCGTCGTCCTGGGCGCGGAGTGGGGCGCGACGGGCGCCGCCGTCGCCGTCCTCGCATCCACGCTTGCGTTCGCAGGGGCGTGGGCGGTCGCGATTTTCCGCCTGCGCGAGAAGGTCGCACGCACTGAGGCCGCAGCGCTCGGCTCGTGAAGGTTCTCGTCGTCTCGGGGATCTGGCCGCCCGATGTCGGGGGCCCCGCGATCCACGCGCCCGAGCTCGCGGCGTTCCTGCTCGGACGCGGTCACGAGGTCGAGGTCGTCACGACGGCCGACGCTCGTCCGGCGACGGAGAGGTATGCGGTGCACTGGGTCTCCCGACGCCTTCCCGTCGGAGTACGTCACGCCGCCGTCGCGGCGTCTGTCGCCCGCCAGGCCCGACGGCATGACGTCGTCTATGCGACGAGCATGCTCGGCCGCGCCTCGCTCGCCTCGGGCGTTGCTCGGCGACCCGTCGTCGTGAAGCTCGTCGCCGACGA
>JBGSXQ010000282.1:0-3167 GCA_041751315.1 Gaiellaceae bacterium
GTGAACCTTCCGGGCTCGCCGGGCGGCTGCCGAGACGGCTTCGCCGTCATCAGGCCTGCACTGCGGCACGGCCTCGAGCTCGCCGCCGGGGACACCGCGACTCGCCACGAGCAGACGTGAGCACCGCGGCGATCGCACTTCCCAGGCGGCTCGCCTCGCTCGTACGGATCGAGCACACGATCTTCGCCTTGCCGTTCGCCTACGTCGGCGCGTTTCTCGCCGTCGATGGCTGGCCGGGTGTTGCGGCGATGGCCTGGGTGACCGTTGCGATGGTCGGCGCGAGGACACTGGCGATGTCTCTCAACAGGATCGCCGACTCCGAGCTCGACGCCCGGAATCCACGTACGTCGTCTCGCGAGCTCCCCGCGGGCACGCTCACGCGCCGGCAGGTGCTCGTGCTCAGCCTGGTCTCGCTCGCGGTGTTCCTTCTCGCAGTCGCGCAGCTCGATCCGATCGTTCGCTGGCTGTGGCCGGTTCCGGTTGCGATGTTCGTGGTCTACCCGTATCTGAAGCGGGTCACGTGGCTCTGCCATCTGTGGCTCGGAGCGTGTCTCGGGCTCGCACCCCTCGGCGCCTGGCTCGCGGTCGCCGGAACTGCACCGTGGGAGGCGTGGGCGATCGGCACTGCCGTACTGCTCTGGGTCGCCGGGTTCGACCTCTTCTACTCTCTGTTCGACCTCGAGCACGATCGCGCCGAGGGGCTGCACTCGTGGGCGGTGCGCTTCGGTGAGAGCGGGGTCTTCGCCGGCGCGCGGGTCTTCCATGTCTGCGCCGTCGTCCTGCTCTCGATTGCCGGGATGGGGCTCGATGTGGGAGCCCCTTACTGGCTTAGTGTCGCCGCGACCGGGACGCTCCTCGTGTACGAGCACGTGATCGTGCGACCCGGCGACCTCCGCCGGCTCGACAGCGCGTTCTTCACGCTCAACGGCGTCATCAGCGTCGTCTTCTTCGCGTTCGTCGCACTGGACGTACTGGTCGCGTGATTCGCGGCCGTGGGGTCGAGAAGAGATACGGGCGCAAGCGCGCCCTCGGCGGTGTCGACCTCGCCGTCCCCGTAGGCGGATTCGCCGTCGTGACCGGTCCGAACGGGAGCGGGAAGACGACGCTACTGCGGCTCGTTGCGGGGCTTGCCGCGCCGTCCCGTGGAGACCTCACCGTGGCGGTCGATCGGTCGCGCATCGGCTATCTCGGCCACGATGCGCTCGTGTACCGGGAGCTCACGGCGATCGAGAACCTCGATCTCTTCGGGCGGCTGTACCGCGTGCCGGAACGGCGTGAGCGGATCGGGATGCTCCTCGAGCGCTTCACGTTGTGGGATGCGCGAAACGACCGTGTCTCGACGTACTCGCGCGGCATGACGCAGCGGCTCGCTTTGTGCCGCGCGCTGCTCCACGATCCGGACCTGCTCGTCCTCGACGAGCCGCACTCAGGACTCGACGAGGCGGGCGCCGACCTGCTCGACCAGGAGCTCGAAGCCCTCGCCGGCGAGCGCACGGTTCTCGTCGCCACGCACGATCCCTCCCGGCTCGAGCTGCTCGCCAGCACGAGGCTGGCGCTGACGTGACGTACCTCTCGGACGTCGTGGCGTTGACGCGTAAGGATCTCCGAATCGAGCTCCGCGGGCGCGACACGCTTCCCGCGATGCTGCTCTTCGTCCTCTCCGCGCTCGTGGTGTTCCACTTCGCCGTCCCGGAGACCGCGGGCGACGACGCGGCGTACGGGCTGCTCTGGGTCGCGATCGTCTTCACGGCGCTGCTGGGCCTGGCGCGCGCATGGGTGCCCGAGCAGGAGCACGGAGTGCTCGACGCGCTCGTCCTGGCGCCGTGTGACCGCAGCGCGATCTGGCTCGGCAAGACGCTCGCGGTGCTGGCCTTCCTGCTCGCTGCGCAGGCGGTAGCGCTTCCTGCATTCGTTCTCTTCTTCGCGCCGCTCGACGCGACCGCGATCGCCGGAGTGCTCCTTGCGGACATCGGGATCTGCGCCGTCGGGTCGCTCATGTCGGCCATGGCGGCCGGAGGACGCGCGCGAGAGGTGCTCATCCCGCTGCTCGTGCTCCCGCTCACCATCCCGCTCGTCGTCGGGGGCGTGGGTGCCGCGGTCTCGGCCGAGGGCGGACGCTTCCTGCTGTTCCTCCTGCTGTACGACGCCGTCTTCGCGGTACTCTCGTGGGCGTCCTTCGAGTACGTCGTCACGGAGTAACGAGCTGACCCTCTTCTCACTTCGCAGCCTTCCGGGCCTCGCGTGGATCACGGCGGCTGCCATGGGCGTCGCGCTCGTCCTCGCTCTCGTCGTCGCGCCCGAGGACGCAGATCAGGGGATCTCGCAGCGGATCTTCTACATCCACGTTCCGATCGCGCTCACGGCGTACTTCTGCTTCGGCCTCGGCGCCTTCAAGGCATTGCTCCTGCTCTGGCGAGGCGAGGAGCGGTACGACCTCGAGAGCTACGTGGCCATCCACCAGGGGACGATCTTCGGTGCGTTGACGCTCATCACCGGAGCGATCTGGGCCAAGGCGTCGTGGGGAGTCTGGTGGACGTGGAGCTCGAACCAGCTCGTGCTCTTCCTCGTGCTCTTCCTCTTCTACTGCGCGTACTTCATGCTCCGCTTCTCGCTCGAGGACGGCCCGCGACGCGCTCGCTCCTCCGCCGTCTACGCGCTCTTCGGGGTCGCGCTCATACCCGTGAGCTTCCTCGCGATCAGGCTCGCCGAGGATTTCATCCACCCGACGGTGTTCACGCGTGAGGGCCCGCAGATGACGGGGACGATGTTCGCGACGTTCATGGTCGCGTGGGCCGCCGTGACGATGCTCGCGTACACGCTGTATCGCGTCGAGCTCGCGGGCAAACGGCTCGACGCCGATCTTCGGGAGCTGCGCGAGGTGCTCCAGTGAGCTGGAGCCAGGAGGAGCTCGTCGCCGCGGCGTACGCCGTCGTCTTCGTGTTCGTCCTCGTCTACGTCGCCATCATCGCGGCGAAGCTGGCCCGTCTCCAGCGCGAGACGGCAGAGCTCGTCGAGCTCGCTCGCGCGAAGCCCCGAGCGGGCGCGTGAACTTCCGGCCTCCTGCATATGCTGCGGTCGTGCTCGTGCGGCCACTGCCGGTGCAGGCTCCGACCGCCTTCGTCCGGATCCGGCCGCGTGGCGCGCGCCTGTGCGGCGAAGCGCGCCGG
>JBGSXQ010000283.1:0-4531 GCA_041751315.1 Gaiellaceae bacterium
GCGCATCCGCCGCGAGCTCGTTCGCGAGGGTCGAGCCGACACCGCGACCCTGGTGGTCGTCGGCGACGGCGAACGCGATCTCAGCAGACTCCCCCTGCCGAACGAGCCGCGCGATCCCGACCGGCGCCGTTTCCCCCTGGACGTAGCCGACGAGCACGTGGCTCTCGCGGTCGACCCGCGCGAGGTTCCGCAGCTCGAGCTCGGAGAGCCGCGGCTTGGCGCCGCAGAAACGCCGCTCGCGCGAGCGGTCGCTCAGACGCCCGAAGACGGCGGCGACGGTCGCCGTGTCGCCGTTTCGGAGCGGCCGGATGGTGAGACCGTTGACGAAGCGTGCGTGCACGAAGTACCTGAACGCCGCTCGGCGCCGGATGCTTCCCGGCTACAGCGCGGCGAAGAGGTCGACCGGCACGCCGTCCGGGTCTGAGAGCTGCGCGTAGCGCTGGCCCCAGAACGCGTCCCACGGCTCCTTCTCACCGACGAAGCCGGCCGCCGTGACCTGCTCGTACAGCTCGTCGACCTCGCCCGGGCTCGCGCACTCGAACGCGAGCGCGAGCTGGTTCCCGCGCTCGCGCGTCCAGTCCGGACGAAAGCTCTTCACGACGTCCTCCGCGTCGAGCATGAACCGCAGCCCGCTCGGCAGCGTCGCCTCGACGTGCCCCTCGCCGTCCTCGGGAAAGTCCACGCCGAGAAGCCGGTAGAAGGCGATCGACGCCCGGAGGTTCGACGAGACGATGCCGATGGCGTTCAGCTCGGGCACGGGGACACCCTACTGTGCCGATCCTGCGCCAATCAGTCCACACGGCACTCGCGACGCCGACGTGCCCGTACCTTGGAGGCGGCGTCGGAGGGTGAAGTCCCGAGGCGGGACAGCAGGTTCACAATCATGCTGACCGACGCGAGTCGGTTCCGGTTCGAGTCCGGCGCCCTCCGGGCCCTCGACGTAGACTGTGCTCTGGTTGTGAATCTGCTGCGGGCGTCAGCCCGCTTCACCTACGAAGCCCGCCACGAGGCGGGCTTCGTGTGTTCAGACGTTGGTCTGTGGCAGGCTGCCCGGCTCGCAAACAGGCTCCGCGCTAGCGATCGACGTGCAGCGAGTCGCCGAGCTCGCCGAGCACAAGGTCGCGCTCCGGATCCGGAATGTGGTCGCGAGGCACGGGCGCCATCGCCTCCACGAACGTGACTCCATCCTCCGACACGAGCTCGTGCTCGATCCCACGGTTGACGACGACGACGTCTCCGGGACCGAGGTCGGTCGTCTCGTCACCGACGGTCATCCGCATCGAGCCCTCGACGATCCACATCGCTTGCTCGGCCTCGGGGTGAGCATGGCGCGCAACCGTCGTGCCCGGTGCGTACGTGACGTGGCCGAGGAACACCTGCTCGCCGGCGATCGCCTTGAGCCTCACGCCCGGGAAGAGGGCGTGGGGCTGGACGCCGTTCCAGCTTCGAAAGGCGCTCATGGGCGACCTCACCCAGGGCGGGGCGGCCGGTGAGGCGCCGATGCGCTTCACCGGCGCGAGGTGCGGCGCTTCAGCGCTGCACCGGTCGTCTTCATCAGGCGGGAACCTCGAAACGCATGCCGCCGCTCGAGACCGCGTTCACGGAGAGCTCCTCGTCGAACACGACCTTCTTGCCCTCGCGGCGCGGCTCCGCCTTCGCCTCGAGAGCGCGGAGCACGCGCTCGGGTGTGATCGGCAGCTCCGTCACCCAGACGCCGACGGCGTCGAACACGGCTGCTGCTATCGCGGGCGGCTGCGGATTGTTCGCCATCTCGCCGATGCCCTTGGCGCCGTACGGGCCGTCGGCGGACGGGTTCTCGATCATGATCGTGTCGATCTGCGGCATGTCCTCCATGCCCGGAGCGAGGTACGAGCCGAACGCGCCCCCGCGGTGCTCGACCGAGGGGTAGTACGGGTAGCAGTCCTCGAGGATGCCGAGCCCGAGGCCCATCATGGCGCCGCCCTCGATCTGGCCCTCGACATGCGACGGGTTGAGCGCGCGGCCGACGTCGTAGCACTGCTTGAGGTGCGTCACTCGAACCTCGCCGGTCTCGTCGTCGACCTCGACCTCCGCCGAGCACGCCGCGTACGAGATCGCGGAGTGGGGCGGGAGGTCGACCTCGCCCGTCTCCGGGTCGATGATCGCGGCGTACGGCTTGAGCTGCGCGCCGGTGCCGGTGATGAGCTCGCCGTGGCCCCAGGTCGCCGCCGCGGCCACGTCACCGACCGACAGCTTCGTCTGCGGGGCACCCTTGGCGAGCACCTCGCCGTCGACGATCTCGAGGTCGGCCGGGTCGATCTCCATCTCCTTGCCCGCTATCTCGAGGATCTTCTGCTTCACCTGGAGCGCCGCCTTCTCGGCCGCCTTGCCGGCCACGAACGTCGCGCGCGAGGCGAACGTCCCGGTGCAGACCGGCGACGAGTCGGTGTTCGAGTTGTCGTAGGTGATCCAGTCGTACGGGACGCCGATCGTCTCGGCGACGATCTGGGACTGGATCGTCTTCGACCCGTTGCCGATGTCGGCGGTGCCGGCGAAGACGTCGACGCGCCCGTCCGGCTTGACCTTGATCCAGCACTGCGACGGGTCGCCGTTCTGGTTCATTCCGGTCGGGTATTCGATTGCCGCGATCCCGCGGCCCGTGTGCTTGGCCATCAGTGACCCTCCGTGGATCCGACCTGGCTGACGAGATGCTCGGGGAGCAGCTCACCGGATCGGGGCTCGTTCGTCATCGTGCGGTAGTCCGCCGGAAGCTCGTGTCCGATCGCGGCGGCGATCTCCTGGATCGTGTCGACCGTCGAGGGGTCGGTGTACGCAATGCCGTTCGGCGACGTGTCGCCGATCCGGTTCGCGTTGCGGAGGCGGATCTCGATCGGATCGATCCCGAGCTCAGAGGCAATACGGCTCAGCTGCGTCTCCACGGCGAACGACACCGACGTCACGCCGAACCCGCGCATGGCGGTCGTGGGCGTCCGGTTCGTGAAGACCACGTACCCGTCGAAGTGGAGGTTCGGGATCGAGTACGCGCCCGTGTGGTGGAACGAGTGCTTCGTCAGGCCGTACGGCGAGAAGCGTGCGTACGCGCCCGAGTCGTGCAGCGTCAGCATCTTCTGGCCCAGGATCCAGCCGTCCTTCGTCACGGCGGTCGCGAGCTCCATGTGCCATGGCGCTCGCGTCGACGAGCAGAGGAACTCCTCCTCGCGCGTCCAGCGCCACTTCACCGGGCGCTTCGCCTTCATCACGAGCAGGCACGTGATCGTCTCCGTCGCCGTATCCACCTTGCCGCCGAAGCCTCCACCCGTCGTTCCCCCGACGAGCTTGAACTTGTTCAGCGGCTGCTGCAGGTGCGCCGCGACGACGCCCAGCGAGAAGTACAGCGCCTGCGTGCAGGAGTAGATCGTCAGCCGCCCATCGGGCTCGGGGACGACCTGGCACACCTGCGTCTCGATCGGCGCGTGCTCGATCGCGGCAGGCCGGTAGACGCCCTGGACGATCGTGTCGGCGTTCTCGAAGGCCCAGTCGATGTCGCCCTTGCGGATCTGACGGCGATCCATCTCACCCTCGAAGTGCGGGTACCAGTTGCCCCACTGGTGGATCTTGGGGGCCTCGGAGTCGAACGCCTGGCGGATGTCGAGCAGCGCGGGGCGCTCCTCGAACCCGATCTCGATCGTGTCGACCGCCGCGGCTGCGAACTCCTCGCTCTCGGCCGCGACGAGCGCGATCGGCTGGCCGAGGTAGCGCACCTCGTCCTTCGCGAGGAGGGGCTCGTCAGCGGGGATGCCGAGGGCCGAGAGGTGCCCGTACTCGAGTAGCGGGACGTCCTTCCAGGTGATGACGGCATGCACACCGGGCATCGACTCGGCTTTCGTCGTGTCGAGCTTCGTGATCGCGGCGTGGTGCACCGGCGAGCGCAGCGCCTTGGCCCAGAGCGTCCCCGGGATGCGCACGTCGTCGACGTACGTCGTCCGGCCGGTCACGTGCGCGACGCCGTCGTAGCGGGGAACTCGTGCGCCGACGACCTTCATTCCGCACCTCCGTTCGCCATCGTCGTGTGCTTCCCGATCGCCGTCGTCGTCAGGTCGAACGAGTCGCCCCGCGCCGCGGCGCCGATGGCATCGATGATCTTCGAATAGCCCGTGCAACGACAGACGTGGCCGGCGAGAGCCTTCTGGATCGCCTCGGCATCGTCGGTGCCGCCGCGCTCGATGTACGCGTGCGCCGCGAGCATCATCCCGGACGTGCAGAAGCCGCACTGCGCTGCGTAGTAGTGGACGAAGGCCTGCTGGACCGGCGAGAGATCCTCGGGACCGCCCATGCCTTCGACCGTCGTGATCTCTGTGCCCTCGGCATAGGCGGCGGGCATGAGGCACGAGCGCCGCGGCTCGCCGTCGACGAGCACGGTGCAGGAGCCGCAGCCGCCCTGGTGGCAGCCGGCCTTGGGGCTCGTGATCCCGAGCTCTTCCCGGAGCACATCGAGGAGCGGTGTCAGAGGTGCGCTGTCGATCGTGTGCTGAACGCCGTTGACGGTCAGGTT